>JBDNHP010000431.1:0-6562 GCA_041688765.1 Flavobacteriales bacterium | reverse complement strand
TTCAAGCCAGCAGTCGGAATCAACATTGTACAACAGGCGGAATTGATCAGCTTATAAATCTGTTTAAAATGATATCTACAGAAAAGAAAAAAATATTGAATGAATTGTTGTCTGGATCCTCACAAAATGAACTGATTTGGATAAATGGTTTTCTCAATGGCATATTGGAAGCAAAGCAAGAGCTAGGGCAAAAGGCTTATCCGGATAAGGCAATCCGGAAAATCACAATCTTATTTGGAACAGAAACTGGCAATTCAAAAAGCCTAGCTACGCAACTTGCTACACAAGCTAAACAGAATGGATTGACCGTGAAACTGGCTGGCTTAGACCAATACAGGTACAGTGATCTTTCCAAAGAAGAATATGCCTTTATTGTTATCAGCACTCAAGGAGACGGAGAACCTCCTTCAGGAGCTAAAAAATTCTACGAATATATTCATCAAGAAACTCTGGATTTAAAAACCCTGAAATATGCTGTGCTTGCATTAGGCGATACAGCCTATCCGCTGTTTTGTAAGGCAGGCGAAGATGTGGATAACCAGCTTTTTAAGCTTCGTGCCAGCCGCATAGCTGCCATTCAAAAATGCGATACTGATTACGAAACGACAGCTATTAGCTGGTTTAATAGTATCATTCAACAGCTAGGTATAGCACAACAAACGAACGTTGCAGCAACGGGCACAATAACGAATGTTAAGAAAATATATAAAGGCACAGTATTATCCAATACTAACCTCAATGATATTGGTTCATCCAAGGAAACGTATCATCTAGAGATTGAATCCCATGGCATCTCATATCTGCCAGGAGATTCACTAAGCATCATTCCTACTAATCCTGCTGGTTTGGTAACAGAAATTATGGCTTTGGCCGGTGTAAATGTTAATAACGAGATGGAATATAAGAAGGAGAAATATTCTCTTGTCGGCCTATTGAATAAAAAATTAAATATTACTTACCTGCCAGAGCGTGTGGTAGCAAAATATGCGACAATTGTACAACAGGACATTCCTGCCACTAAAATAAGTCTGCTTGATTTGCTAAAAATATACCCTGTAAAAAATGCACAGCAATTTGAAGAGGTCGTAACTAACTTGGAACCTATTGTTCCTAGGTTATATTCAATTTCATCCGCGCCCTCTGCTATCGACAATGAAGTGCATCTGACAGTGAGTCGGAATAAATTTTATATTGATAATGAACAGAAAACAGGTTTGTGTTCTGACTATTTATCACAATTTACAAAAGGCAAGGAATTTACTTTCTCTGTTCATCCAAACAAGAAGTTCAGATTGCCTGCACCCGATAAAGATATCATAATGATAGGCCCAGGTACAGGCATAGCCCCTTTCCGTTCATTCCTTGCAGAAAGAGATGCAACGGGAGCTCCAGGTAAAAACTGGCTTTTCTTTGGCGACCAGCATTTTATTAGCGATTTTCTTTATCAAAGTGAAATACAAAGCTGGTTTGATACTGGTCTCCTTACAAAAGTAAGTGTTGCATTCTCAAGAGACCAGGAATCAAAAATATATGTACAACATAAAATAATTGATAATGGTGATACTTTTTACTCATGGCTCGAAGCCGGAGCATATATATACATCTGCGGTTCAGAAAACCCAATGAGTGGTGACGTAGAAAATGCTATTCTGAAGGTCATTGCACAGCACGGAAGTAAAACTGTTGAGGAGGCGGAAACTTATCTGCAATCGCTAAAAGATGATAATCGCTTTCTAAAAGATGTATACTGAAAATATATAAATAAATAACAATGAACAATCAAGATAAATTGTCCCGCATTGAGCATATAAAGCAAGAAAGCGATGGGCTTCGCGGAACCATCAACCAAAGTTTACAAAATGAATTAACTGGGAGTATAAGCGAAGATGATCAGGCAGTGGTGAAATTCCATGGAATGTATCAGCAAGATGACAGAGACCGGCGCGAAGAACGTGCAGCCAAGAAGCTAGAGCGATTGTATTCATTTATGATACGACTGCGATTGCCAGGTGGCTTTCTGACTTCGCAGCAATGGTTGGCACTGCATGACATTGCAGGTGAAAATTCTACCGGCACAATTAAGATCACAACCAGACAAACCGTGCAATTGCATGGAATTCTCAAATCCCAGATTAAACCCACCATACAAGCTTTCAATCGGGCAGCATTGGACTCAATAGCAACCTGCGGTGATATAAACCGAAATGTAACATGCACTGCACATCCTGCGCAATCGAAGGCTCATGCTGAAGTGTTCGCTTATGCCAACAAGATTAGTGAACTCTTAAAGCCTAAGACGAGAGCGTATTACGAAATATGGCTCGATGAAGAAAAACTGGCTGAGTATAGCGAAGAGGATCCCCTTTACCAGGATCGCTACCTGCCGAGAAAATTTAAGATCGGCATAGCTATCCCGCCTAATAATGACATAGATGTTTTTACAAATGATATTGGGCTCATTGCAATTATTGAAAAAGATATGTTGATTGGTTTTAATATTGCCATAGGTGGTGGGCTGTCTACTACTCATGGCAATCTTGATACTTATGCCCGCCTTGGAACAACAATTGGATTCATAGACAAGGAAGAAAAGTTACTAAGTGCAGTATACGAGGTACTCACCATTCAGCGAGACTATGGCAACCGCAGTGACCGCAAACTAGCCCGTCTTAAGTATACTTTGGACAAGCATGGGGTTAATTGGTTCCAGGAACAGTTAGAGGAAAGAATAGGTTTTAAGTTGGAAAAACCACATGACTTTCTATTTACAGAACGAAAAGATTATCATGGCTGGCTGCAGGATCATATTGGCTTTTGGCACTACACTATTTTCATAGAAAACGGTCTGGTGCTGGATAAGGAAGGCTTTGAGTTAAAGACGGCGCTTTTAAAAATCGCTCAAAACGGCAAAGTAACCTTCCGATTTACTGGCAATCAAAACTTAATGTTGTCGGAGATACAAGAAAAAGATAAACCTGAAATTCAGGCCTTGCTTGAATTATATGGAATTATCCAAAACTCAAATAAAACTTCCGCTATTCGCAGGAATGCAATGGCATGCGTAGCACTACCTACATGTCCGCTTGCACTTGCAGAAGGACAAAGGTATCTTCCAGAGCTCATAACCAAAATTGAGCCCTTACTAAATAAGTACGGACTTAATCAGGATGAAATCATAATTCGTATGACCGGGTGCCCAAATGGTTGTGCCAGACCATATTCGGCAGAAATTGGTTTAATTGGTACCGCGCCAGGTAGATATAACCTTCATATAGGTGGAGACCGCGAAGGACTTCGACTAAATAAAATTTATAAACTAGGACTTGACGAAGCCAACATCCTTTTTGAACTGGAAACTATGTTTGCGAACTTCAGCAAAGGCCGCAATACCGGGGAAAGCTTTGGCGACTATTCATTCAAAATGTATCAGTCTCCATTATAAATATAACTATTTACCAGACTTAACTATAAAGAATGTGTACTTGAATTGTGGCAGTTTATGCTCTTGCACAGAAACATAAATTTCGAATTTCGTTATAGAATGGGTATCGTTTTGCAATGCTTTAGACTGGCTCCAACAATTTGCGAAATAATAAATACCATTAAACTGAACGCACCGGTAATTACTGCTCTTTATTACTTAAAAGTCGTTTTTGATCAATCACTTAAATCAAAATTATGATCGCTTCATTAGAAAAGGATTATCCGGTTAAAACAACAGAAATGCAGGAAAACAATTTGTTCCCAGTGTTTTTGAAACTGGATAAGTTACGTTTGCTAATCATTGGCGGAGGGCCTATCGCATGTGAAAAACTTACTGCTTTATTGAACAATACAAACAAATGCTCAGTAAAAATTGTAGCATTAAATCTCCAACCGGAAATAAAAGTTTTAGCATCACTCTTGGAAGGAATTGAATTAATAGAAGGGCCTTATTCACCGAAATATCTTAAGAATGCTGATCTTGTTATTTGTGCAACTAATGATAATGTCTTAAATATTAAAATTCGGGAGGATGCAAAGTCATGTGGTGTGCTAATTAATGTAGCTGATTGCCCAAGTCTTTGCGATTTTTATCTCTCGTCAATTGTACAAAAGGGACATCTCAAGATTGGTATTTCTACCAATGGAAAATCGCCAACATTAGCTAAGCGACTCAAGCAGGTATTGGATGAAAACATCCCCGCTGAATTGGATCCATTATTGGAAAACATGCATCAGCTAAGAAAAACACTCAAGGGCAATTTTGCCGACAAAGTGTTACAGCTCAATCTCCTGACTCAGGATCTTGTAAAAAACGGAGGAAAACGATCGGGTAAATCCCGTAGATATTGGCATAAAATGGCATACATGACTTTATTTGCACTTTTCTTCCTCTTGGCGGGCAGTTTCATCACACGATATTTTTTGCAATAAAGTACATTCGAAAAAGTCGTTTTTATTTTAATGAAAGATTGCAAATCAATTTCAATTTATTGTTCCCTATACCTTTCATTGCTGAAATTGTAAATGAAATTCTAGTCATACATGCCGACGCAACAAGCATTTTTTTATTATTGATAACAGGTATTTCACATCAACCGTTAAGCTGTTTTATTTATACTGCCAAAATGTTTTCAACTCAGCTTCTGGCTTTAGTAACATCAAAAAAATCTCCCTAAATTTATACTGATTCACGTAATTGGTTACGCAGTATTGGCAGCTTACTTATAATGTGAATTACGGCAACAGCATGCTAGTTTTGTGCGGCCTAGCCCTCGCAGCCTTTGAGCCATATCATTAATTTCAATCAAATATTTAATAATAAGGTTCGATGTCTCCCCTGTTCAGTCTAATTCACTTTAAAATTCTATTGATTAAAAAGAAAAAGTAGCAATTGTGCGAATTCATCATTACTAATTCCAAAACGGGGTATTGTCCAATTTTTTCCATTCGAAATCTAAAGGAAAGAATGGTCTGGCAATTTTACTTATCATGTCCGGAAGTTTAAGACCGAAGAACCCTTAACATTTCTTAACTGACAATTTGAACTTGGTCCAATACTTCGGCGTTTAGTTTGATAACTGCAATCAAACAAAAAATCGAAAATTGAAGCTATGAAAAAAGTACTCGGAATTTTTCTACTTTCTTTGATGAGCGGCTTCAGCGCTGTTCTCATCTATAAAGCCATTAGTCCTGATCCAATGCAACAGGTTCTTGTAGAAAATACTGCAAGCCCTGTTCGATACACAGGTTTTTCTGGTGGAATTGCATCAGGCTTAGACTTTACTGAAGCTGCAGAATCAACAATAAATGCAGTTGTTCACGTAAAAACACAAACCGAAGTAAACATGCAGCTTGATCCTTGGGCGCAATTCTTTAATCAAAAAACACAACCGCAAATTCAAATGGGTTCCGGCTCTGGAGTTATCATCACGGCTGATGGTTACATTGTTACCAATAATCACGTTATTGATGGAGCCACCAATATCACAGTCAGTTTGAATGATGGTAGCGACTTTTCAGCCACTTTAGTTGGTTCAGACCCTTCCACTGATTTGGCTCTACTCAAAATTGAAAGTCAAAGCGATTTACCCACCATTCCATTTGGCAACTCGGATGATGTGCGCGTTGGAGAATGGGTTTTGGCAGTAGGAAATCCATTTGATCTAACCTCAACCGTTACGGCAGGAATTGTAAGCGCAAAAGCGAGAAACATAAATCTTTTGGAATTCGATCCAAACAATGATATTTTCCCGGTGGAGTCCTTTATTCAAACTGATGCTGCCGTAAATCCTGGAAATAGCGGTGGAGCACTTGTGAATACTCGAGGTGAACTAATCGGCATCAATTCAGCGATAGCATCAAAAACCGGATCGTTTTCGGGATACTCCTTTGCTATTCCTTCTGGAATCGTTGAAAAAGTTACTCGTGATTTCATTGAGTTTGGCGATGTTCAAAGAGCATATATCGGTGTGGTCATTCGCAATGTTGATCAAAGCATAGCCGCGGAACTCGGTTTAAAAAAAGTAGCAGGGATACTTGTCAATGACCTAAGTGAAAATGGAGCTGCTGCTGAAGCTGGAATTGTTAAAGGGGATGTTATTCTTGCAGTAAATAGTGTGATTGTCAATTCTGTTCCTGAATTACAAGAACAAGTAAGCAAATTCCGCCCCGGTGACGAAGTAATTGTAAAGGTATGGAGAACAGGAAAAGAGAAAGAACTCTCCTTGGTATTGCGCGATAGCCAAGGCAGAACATCGCTCGATTCAAGAATTGGGAAGAATACGGTCAGTCCGCTGAGCTCTTTAGGTGCAGTATTGGATGTAGTGCCAATTGCCGAATTGCAAAAATTAGGTCTTAATGGAGGCGTGAAAGTGAAAGAAATTAAAGGCGGCAAAATGAAAGCTGCCGGACTAGAACCTGGTTTCATTATCACGGGAGTGGATAGAGATCGAGTGAATAGCATGGAAGACCTCGAACGAATTTTGGCAATGAAAAACGGTGGTGTTCTATTGGAAGGCTATTATCCGAATGGAACTAAAGCCTATTATGGCTTGGGCATGTAAACAAGTTTTCGACA
>JBDNHP010000430.1:0-6593 GCA_041688765.1 Flavobacteriales bacterium | reverse complement strand
TGACTACCGCACCAAAAGTCTGTTCCACGACCATTTCTTCCTTTCAGTGTAACCAAAGTCTGATTGAATTGGGCAGATATTTTATGCACGCACTGAATGGAAGCGTCGGAAGTAACAATTAGGCCCGAGCTGGTTTGAATGGCATTTGGGGTGTTTGTCATCCCGATGGATGGAGTAAGCACAACTCTTAAAGGATCACCCGAGCTTACCGTCCCATCAAAAACAAATGAAACGCCATCAGGCGATTCAATATGCACATTAACGGGCGTTGGATAAGGCGTTGTAATGAACAATTCCGATGGGGTAGTATGATTAACCTCACCGTCATTCCACAAAGGAGGAAGCCAAAATCTTGTGTCAAATTGTGCAAAAGATGCACTAGTGAACAAGACAAAAAGGACTGTAACGTAAAGTCCAAGCGCAGAACGATTAAGGTTAGAAACCATTTTTATCAGTTTTTTTACTGACTATTCTTTAATGATATAGGCAGTATTTCGAACGATCCAAAACTGAATGCTAATTGCTTAGATGTTTTGAAGAAATCAAAAGATTTTCAACAATAGAATGGTAATAAGGGTCAGGTTTATTTTCACCCGATCGGGTGACTGAAAAGCGAAAAGGAATATTGAATTTTGACCAATCAGTAAAACAAAAGTTATGAAAAACATTTACCTCTTCCTTTTCAGTATTCTTTCCGTCACCTTGCCAGCTCAAACTTATTACTGGGTGGGCGGTTCGGGGAATTGGTCAGACATTTCTCATTGGGCTACAAGTTCCGGTGGAAACCAATATCACAACCAAGTTCCAACGGAAACTAATAATGTGATTTTTGATCAGAACTCATTTGCAAGTGCTAATCAAACCGTAAATTTTGATATGGCAGAAGCCTTTTGTAATGATTTCAACACCTTGGCAGTTACTAATACTCCAGCTTTTCAGGGAGATTATTACCTTGATCAGATTAGCATTTATGGAGATTTCAAATTGAGCTCAAATGCACAGTATGACCTCAAATCATTAAACATGCTTAAACCAGCAGGTGACAGCTATATCACTTCAGGTTCTGTTTATTTAGGTGGACTTTGCTTTTTGAAGTTAGATGGAGGAGCAAATTATCATCTGGAAGACAGTATTTCTGTAGCAAATATTTACGTGTACAACGCAAAGTTCTTTTCAGAGAATAATCCAATTCATTGTAGCGCCAGATTTAGGAGTAATTATTTTCTAGGTAGAGAGATTCATTTTGGAAGTTCACATGTTTACACCCCTGAATTTGTAGTTACTAACGACTTGATTCTGGAAGCAGATAACTCAACTATCCATTTAGACAACCAAAGCATGGTTTTTGGTGATTTTGACGGGGCTGGACTGAGCTTTGGAGATGTAATTTTCAGCGGAAATGCAACAATTATAGGCAGCAACAGCTTTAATAGTTTCAGTGTTTTATCAGGCACTGAAATGGAATTTGAAGCTGGATCAACCCAAACGGCGCAGAACTTTGTTTTTATTGGAACCCCGATCGAGTCAGTTAATCTTGGCTCTACTATTATCGGTACCCAAGCAAACATAAGCCAAAGCACAGGAATTGTTAATGGAAATTATCTCGTGCTTCAGGATATGAACGCTACTGGTGGTGCCACATTTAATGCTAATAACACTGCTGACTTGGGTAATAATACGGGTTGGAGCATCATTGTTGACATTCCTGCGGATTACTATTGGGTTGGAGGTGAAGGCAATTGGGACGATCTCAATCATTGGGCAACCACATCCGATGGAAATCAATTTCACAGCAATTTACCCAACGCTCTTGACGAAGTAATTATCGATCAAAACTCCTTTGATGTGCCTAGCGAACTGAATATTAATGTAGAAGCCACATGTGCTGAATTCCGCATGGAGAATACAATAGAAGGAATTGAGATCAATGGCATGGAAGCATTTCATTGCTATGGCTCTATGAACCTTTCTAATGGAACTATAGGTAATTTTCACTTGATTTATCCTGAAGGAAACGGTACAGGAAATACAATCTCTACCAATAACGCAACTTGGGGAGATGGCAGCGTTTTTATTTTTAATAGCGTTGGAGAGTGGCAATTAACGGACTCTTTAAGAGCTGGCAGATTAGAGTTTAACGATGGTGTATTCCGGTCAAATGCATTTCCTATTTCATTGAATGATCAGATTACAACTGGTGGGGTTGCTGCCCCAGAGTTGGATCTCACAGGCTCTAGTTTGTACATGCATTATTGGAGACCATTAAATTCTCAGGCTGATTATATACTGAATGCCGCTGTTTTCTACTGTTCTAACGGCGATTTTTATGGAAACGGACTCAATTACGATACCGTAATTTTAGGAGGTTCATATTTTGCAATTGAAAGTGATTTTTCTACCAATGTTTTAAGTGTGGAGCCAGGCTGTGCGCTAACTATGGAGGCCGGAATTACAGTTACTGTGGATTTTTTGGAATTAAATGGAACTCAAGCAGAACCGATCAGTATTTTGTCGTCAGAACCCGGACAACAAGCCTATTTCCAACAAGCCAGTGGAGAAGTAAATGGTTATTACCTCACTTTGACTGATAATCATGCTATTGGCGGCGCTGATTTCATTGCTCATCAAAGTACTTTCAATAGCAATGTGGAAGGATGGCAATTGCAAAATGGCATGGAAGAGATTAATGCCAATATTCAAATGTATCCAAATCCGGCAACAGATGCAGTAAGATTAGACTTGATGCAAGGTGAGCAATTTGAATTTTATGATGCTCATGCACGACTTGTTCTTCGCACTGAAATCGCAAATTATGGTTCTAACGAAGTTTCCATTGAACATTTAACTCCGGGACTTTACTTTGTTGTTTCTACATTAATTCCAAATCGCAATTCCAGGCTAATTGTTTACTGATACTAGCAATTCTGAGAATGAACGGGCCGATCCAAAAGGTTGGCCCGTTTTTTTTTGTGCCAATCAATATAAAGTTGCGATCTTCGTTATGCCTTAGCGCTTATGTTTTTTAAGCGCTACCTGCTATCTTGCACCGTCTTTATGAATCTTTACTCTAATAAACAACGCTGGAAAATTCTGCTGCTAGTTGTGGCCGTATTCATTGTGGGCATTACGCTTTGGTATTCTAATCACATTGCTGAAACAATAAGGAATGAAGAGTATCAAAAGATTGAACTCTGGTCAGAAGCCGTGCAAAGAAGGGCAAAGCTTGTTAATTATACCAAAGGCTTATTTGAGCAGTTGAGAGAAGAGGAGCGCAAAAAGGCTGAGCAATGGCTCATGGCTTTGCAAGTTGTTAATTCAGAAGATGTTAATTGTGATTTGACTTTCGCTTCTAAAGTGATTTTTTCCAATACAACTATCCCGATGATGATTCTGGATAAGGACGGGAAGCTCATGGGTTCTAAAAACATTGCTCAGGATTTAATTAAAGATTCCTCTTTTGTAGATTCTCTCAAGGCCGCGATTATTCTAAAACGTGAGCCTTTGGAAATTCCAATTGGCTTTGGCGAAAATCAGTATCTCTATTATGATGATAGTTTCATTTTTTCGGAATTGCAGGTAACGCTGCAAGATTTGATTAATTCATTTATTTCTGAAACGGTTATTAATTCCGCCTCGGTGCCGGTAATTATGACTGATAGTACCCGTAAAAATATAATCAGGCACGGAAATATTGATACTACGGTATTTCAAAGTGATGAAGCACTTAGCAGAAAGCTAGCCGAAATGGAGGGGCAATACGAGACTATCGAAATTGAACTTCCTGATCTGGGCAAACATTATATTTTTCATGAGGATTCCAATGTGATCGTACAGCTTCAGTATTATCCGGTTGTTCAATTAGTGCTAATTGCAGTTTTTCTATTGGTGGCGTATTTGATTTTTAGCACATTTAGAAAAGCAGAACAAAATCAGGTTTGGGTAGGAATGGCCAAAGAAACAGCCCATCAGCTTGGCACTCCGCTATCATCGCTTATGGCTTGGATGTCATTGCTGGAAGCCCAAGGCGTGGATAAATCCTCCTTATTGGAAATTGAAAAGGATCTCTATCGTCTCGAAGTAATTACCGATCGGTTTTCAAAAATTGGATCCAAAACAGACCTTGTTCCCGAAAGGGTTGATATAGCTGTAGAAAGCACGGTAGATTACTTGAAACCAAGAGTTTCGAACCGGGTTATTTTCTCGGTAACCAAAACGGGTGAAAATTTTATTGCCCCACTCAGCAAACCACTCTTCTCTTGGGTATTGGAAAATCTCATCAAAAATGCTGTTGATGCTATGGAAGGAAGGGGAAATATCAACATTCAAATGTCATCCGATGCTTCGGGCATCATTATCGATATTACGGATACTGGGAAAGGTATACTGAAGCGCAAACACAAAACCGTTTTTGAACCGGGATATACCACCAAAAAAAGAGGTTGGGGATTAGGACTTTCACTCACTAAAAGAATTATCGAATTTTATCATTCCGGCAAAATATTCGTGTTATGGTCGGAGCCCGGAAAAGGAACAACTTTCCGCATCCAGCTCAAGTTTTGATTTTTTAGCGGAGGGAATTCTTTAATTCTTTGTAAATAGGAATAAGAAATCAATGATTCGTTGGGATATTTTAAAGTCATCTTACTCTTGTTTTTTCCTTTAATAGTCCTGAATACAAGGGCTCAACAGCCGCATATTTTTCTTGCTGAGCCGCTGGATAATGAAAAGAAGGAATTGGATTGGAGTTTTGTGGGCTGTACGCCATCCAAAACCATTATTTTGAATCGCGTAACCGGCAAAAGCAATTCGCTGGGCATTAAACTTTTCGAAAACGACAGCCTTACATTGCTCAACAGTAAAACTATTGATTTACAAGCGGATGATGAGGACCTTGACCCTGAAATGGTTTTTAATATTGGAGATCAGCTTTACCTCATGGGTTCTTTGCGCAACAAAAGCAAAGGAAATAGGACGCTTTACGGGGGAGTTTTTAGTTTAAAAGCGGAGCAAGTGCAAGCATTAAGGCCAATATGCGCTATGCCCGAGGGTAGACTCAAAAACAAGCAGAGTTTCGGGATGGAATTAGCGATGGATTCCAGTCTTTTGTTTAGCCACTATCAATTGGAGCCTGAAAAAGGAGAGGGTATTCGATTTGAACTCAACGTTTTTGATCCACAATTAAATTTAATTCATTCTAAAAGGCTCGCTCTTCCCTATCCCGAAGAAACGATGGAAATTTCTGAATGGTTGATTGATAGAGACACCAATATTTGGTTTTTAACTGGAATTTCGCCTCAGAAGAATATTTCAGGACTCACTGATTTGGAGAGAAGCAATCGGCGTTATGTGCTCTTTTCGTATTCATTTAAAGAAAACCGGCTGAAGGAGTTTGATGTTAATCTCAAGGATAAGTGGGTGATGGCGCTCACTTTCGAGGAGATGGAAAATGATGAAATATGTATCGGTGGATTTTACTCTAAGGACCCTGCTTTTTCAATTTCGGGCACCTTTTTCTTGAGAATAGGGATATCAGATAAGGAAGTGATAAGCACTGGAATGATGGCATTTGATAAGGGGTTTGTGCGCGATAATGCCCGAAATGGAAATTTTGATAAGGAGTTGAGCAATTATTATTTCGATCAATTTATTCCGTCCAGGGATGATGGAGCTTGGTTTTTAGCCGAGCAATATTATGTAACGGAACAGTTTCTGATGGATGGAAACACGGGCCGAACAAATACGTCATACACCTACCATTACAATGATATTTTGGTAGTGAAGGTTAATAAAGGTGGAGAAATACAGTTTGCGAGAAGAATTCCCAAGGCCCAGTTCAGTGTTAATGATGGGGGACCGTATTTGTCTTATGCTTTGAGCTCTACTGATAGCGGAATTAGCATCGTTTTTTATGATCATTTGGAGAATACAAAGCTGAGTTCTAATCAGAAGCCGAGGTCGATGTCGAACTTAAAAAAGGCGGTTTTAAATCATGTTGAAGTGAATGAAGATGGCTTGGTTACTAGAACTTTGCTTAAGGGATTGGACAAAAAAAATCTGATACGTCCAAAGCAGGCCTATGAAGTTGGAAAGGGAGAGTTAGTTTTTTTGAATGAAAACCGGAAAAGTCGGCAAATCATCAGGATGAGCTTTGAATGAGTGCATTTGCTGATGTGAAAATATGCTGTATCTTCGCGAACCCAATGCCCGGATGGCGGAACTGGTAGACGCGCACGACTCAAAATCGTGTTCTCTCGGGAGTGTCGGTTCGATCCCGACTCCGGGTACGAAGAGCAGAGTGATAAACAGAGCGAGAGCGAAGTTTTGACCTCTGTTTTTTACTTTGTTGTTGTTTTGTAGTGGAGGGCTGGTATGATCACGGGGCTGGCACGATCACAGGGCTGGCACGATCACAGGGCTGTCGCCCTGTGTTAAGATATAACGCCCTTTCAGGGCTAGGATCGTGCACGGGCTGGCACCCACACAGGGCTGTCGCGATCACGGGGCTGTCACGATCTCGGGGCTGGCGCGATCACGAGGCTGTCGCGATCACGAGGCTGGCACACATACAGGGCTGGCAGGCACACAGAGCTGGC
>JBDNHP010000050.1:0-3961 GCA_041688765.1 Flavobacteriales bacterium | reverse complement strand
TTGAGGATAAAAATGGCTACTCCGCTGCCCCCAACTACGGATGGAGTAAGAGCAGAAGCTGATTCCCAGAGCATAATGACATCAAAACCTTTTCGCCAGTTTAGAAAATTATCGGTTAAAACCCTGATTCGGTAGATATAGCCTAAATCGCGAATTACAACCATCAACAGAGCAATAATGGCAAAAAAGGTCATGGATCCTTTCCATTCCAGTTCTGATAGCATGTCAAAGGAAGTTTTGCGAACGTAATCTCCTTTATTATCATCGGTCAAACTAAATTCGGCCCCATCTTCTAAGTCGGGGGTTCCGCTGTTATCCTTGTCAACCCAAACATAATTTCCCTGGTCTTGGCCAACCATTACAAAGCGTTCTTTGTTCAGGTTATTGATCAGCAAATAGCCGGCAGCAAAAAGACCTAGGAATACTGGAACGATGATTTTTCGCCAGTTTAAGCTTTTGCTTATGTCTGTTTCTTCTGCCATACCTCTATCAGGTTGTTTCAAATGTATGCAAAGAGATTGTTTTACCTCTAGGATTCACTGTTAATTAATCGAATAAAAAAGGATACACAAAAAAGAAGCCGCTATCAGGCGGCTTCAATTTATTGATTTGGATTGAATTACATCCAATTACGAAGAAAGTTCATAAAATCAGCACGCAGTTGTTTCCAAATTTTTTCAAAAGTCTCCATACGATCTACCAGATCAGTGTGGTTTTTGAAATAAACATGCTCCACAGCAACTGGATGCTCTTTGGCAAACTCCACTAAGGTGTTTTCGTGTGCATTGATATCATGCTTAAGGATGTCAATTACTTCCTTTTCGCGAATAAACTGATTTTGGAAACGTTCAACATTCGCCTTTACTTCCACATCATTATGCCTGAATGATACTTCAGCCAATCGATTTTCAAAAATATCAAGTTCTTCTTTGTAGAATTTCAACGAATTAAGCCACATGTGATGATCAAAATGCAGATCAGCCATATATCGGCGCTCATTTACAGGGATATTTTCCATGTTATACTATTATTAAGTGGTTTAGCGATGCTAAGGTCGCGCCAAGCATTAGTTTTTCAATTGAGCCTCCTCATTTAGGAAATTGATAATTGTCATGTAATTTATGAAGAAAAACAAATGCTATCAATAGCAGGCATCAGAAATCAAGAAAACATGTTTCGCAGCCTTATTATCTTAGCTGTCACTCCTCAATAAATCCTTATTTTTGCAGCTTTACAGTGTATTTTAGCGTATGAAAATTGCATATCGTTGGCTTTTAAAATATTTGCCCCTGGAAGAAAGTCCGGAGCAGATAGCGTCCGTTCTTACTGCTATTGGTCTAGAAGTAGAAGGAATAAATCCGGTGGAAGGAGCTGCTCATAAATTGCAGGGACTGGTAGTTGCTGAAGTTTTGGAAACATGGCAACACCCAGGAGCCGATCGACTGAAGATTTGCAAGGTGAATAGTGGAGATCTTGGGGCTGAGCCATTGCAAATTGTATGCGGTGCGCCTAATGTGGCCGCAGGTCAAAAAGTTGTGCTTGCTAAGGTTGGCGCTACTCTGTATCCATTGGATTCGGAGCCATTTAAGATAAGTAAAAGCAAAATCCGAGGCGAACATTCCATGGGCATGCTCTGCGCCGAAGATGAAATTGGAATAGGAAAATCACACGATGGAATTATTGTGCTTGATGCAAATGCCATTCCCGGAACACCTTATGGTCAGTTAATAGGTGCTGAACAGGATTTTACTTTCGAAATTGGCCTTACCCCAAACCGGGCAGATGCCTTTAGTCATATTGGCGTGGCGCGCGATCTTGCTGCGGCTATGAAGAATATGGTGGGAATTTCCACAACAAAAAAAGTGGAGCTACAATGGCCCGATATATCAGCATTTAAGGAAGGATCCGATAATAATCCAATTAATGTAGAAGTATTGGATGCCGAAGCCTGCCCGAGATATGCAGGCCTTAAAATTAACAATATCAAAGTTTCCGCAAGTCCTGAATGGTTGCAAAATTGTTTGCGGAGTATAGGTCTCAACCCAATTAATAACATTGTGGATGTTACCAACTTTGTGCAGCACGAGCTCGGACAACCACTACATGCATTTGACATATCTGCAATTGAAGGAAATAAGGTTAAAGTTCAATGTCGCAAAAGCGGAGAAGCCTTCCTTACCCTTGATGGTATACAGCGAAAATTGGATGCTACAGATTTGATGATTTGCAATGCTCATGAAGCCATGTGCATTGCCGGTGTGTTTGGAGGACTTAAATCAGGAGTAACGGAAAACACAACAGAAATTTTTCTTGAAAGTGCCTGCTTTAATTCGGTGTCTGTGCGAAAAACGGCCCGAAGACATGGTTTAAATACAGATGCTTCTTTCCGATTTGAAAGATGCGTAGACCCCAATATTACACTTGTGGCCCTTAAAAGAGCGGCCCTGCTCATGGAAGAAGTATGCGGGGCTAAAGTGAGTTCCTCCATTTTCGATAGCAATCCCGCAGGCACAAAAGCATCCGAAATTCAATTTGATCTTCAGCGTTGTTTTGATCTTTTGGGATTGGAAATTCCTTTGGATATTCTTAGAGCCATATTGAAAGATTTGGATATCGAAATACGGAATGAAAATAACAATAAATGGCTCCTAGCAGTGCCCGCTTATAGAGTTGATGTGAAACGTGAAGCAGACATTTCAGAAGAAATTTTACGCATTTATGGTTTTCACAATATTCCGGTGCCGGAAAAGTTAAGAGCATCACTTTCTTATGCACCTTCTCCTGATCCTGAAAAAGTGCGCAATCAAATTGCTGATGTGCTGGCTTCGAGAGGATTTACCGAAATGATTTCGAATTCATTAACCAAGTCGTCTTATTTGGATCTTTTCAATCAGGAAGAAGCTTGGGCTGGAGATGCCGTAAATATTCTCAATCCACTCAGTCAGGAATTGGGAATGATGCGTCAGAACTTGCTTTTTGGAGGTTTGGAAGCAGTACTCAGAAACCTGAATCAAAAGCAAAGTGATCTGAGACTTTTTGAATTTGGTAAAATTTACGGCAAAAAAAATGGGGCTTTTGCTGAACATGCGCATCTTGGTATTTTTGTGAGTGGAAATCAATTCACTGAGAATTGGAATATGCCAAAACAGAAGTCCGGATTTGCCCTTGTTTATGGCGAGGTAGATCAAATTATTAAAAAATTTAGCATTAGATCTAGGGTCGTTTTAACGCCATCCAAAAGTTCAGTTTTCGCTGATGGAATGAGGTTGGAAATGGCTGGAAAAACCCTGGCAGAAATAGGTAAAATCAAGAATTCTTTCTTAAAACATTTTGATATAAAACAAGATGTTTGGTACGCTGATATTTTTTGGGATAATTTGTTGAGCATTATTCCTAAATCACATTTACAGTTTGTGGAGCCGGATAGATTTCCGCCTGTGCGAAGAGATTTGAGTTTACTGCTCAACAAGAGCGTGAGATATTCAGATTTAATGGAGTCAGCGTTTAAAGCTGAACGCAAGCTATTGAGAGAAGTTGGACTTTTTGATGTGTACGAAGGTGATAAACTCCCAAGTGATAAGAAATCTTATGCACTTAGTTTCTTGCTTATCGATGCTGAGAAAACACTTACTGACGATCGCATAGAGCAAAGCATGAATCGGATTCTTGAAACTTTCATAAAGGAGTTTGGAGCTGAACTCAGATCCTGATGGCCAAGGATTCCTACACATACGCCATTTTGAGAATTTGGGTAGGAGCCGGATTGCGCTTGTATTTCAGAAAAATTAGGCTTAACGGTAAAAGTGAGTGTTTAGAAAAAGACTCTACGAAGCCTGTAATTCTTTTTGCCAATCATCAGAATGCCCTGCTTGACGCCATTGTGTTAGCGGTGTGTAATAAACGTCAGATTAATTTTTTGGCGAGAGCAGCTGTTTTTGCTAAACCATGCTATGCTCGTATA
>JBDNHP010000429.1:0-11000 GCA_041688765.1 Flavobacteriales bacterium | reverse complement strand
AGAAGTTAGAATGGCTAATACAACCAATAGCACGAATATTGCGCCTGAGATTGACCGCACTAGCAGTTGATTCATTCTTCTTCAAAAGTTCGAATCAAGGCCAATGCAGATTCGGCATTATCTTTATGCACCCATATTTCTTGATGTCCAAACAAGTACATAGAGTCTTGTTTACTCATGAGAATGGCGTCCATTTCTTGGCCCTGCAAAGTGGCAAGCGTAATTTCGGCTTTATCTCTCGAAACACATGTGTAAACACAAACCCAATCTGCACCCATGCTTACACAATTGTAGGAGTTTCTGGGGCCGGATCTTTTGGGATAATTAAATCAGGTTTTACAAAAGGACGTTTACCCATTATTTGTTCCAAATCATCCTTAAAAATCACCTCTTTTTCCAGAAGTTTTTTCGCTAGTGAAACCAATTTATCACGATTATCACTTAGCAATTGTTTTGCCTTTTCGTAAGCTCTTTCAATGATTTTTGAAGCCTCATCATCAATGATTTTGGCCGTGTCTTCGCTATATGGTTTGGTGAAATTCTGTTCGCCGCTGCTATCGTAATAACTGCGATTTCCAATCTTCTTGTTCAATCCATAAATAGAAACCATGGCATAAGCCTGCTTGGTCACTTTTTCGAGATCGCTGAGGGCACCGGTTGAGATTCTCCCGAAGATTATTTCTTCGGCAGCTCTTCCACCCATAGCAGCGCACATTTCATCGAAAATTTGCTCTGTCGTAGTTATTACGCGCTCTTCAGGAAGGTACCATGCAGCACCGAGTGATTGTCCACGAGGAACAATAGTAACTTTCACAAGAGGTGATGCATGCTCTAGCAACCAACTCACAGTAGCATGACCTGCTTCGTGAAAAGCAATGGTCTCTTTTTCCTGTGGTGAAATAATTTTATTCTTTTTTTCTAAACCGCCAACGATACGATCTATAGCATCCAAAAAGTCTTGCATTCCAACCAGACTTTTCTTTTTTCTTGCAGCAATAAGGGCTGCTTCATTGCACACATTGGCAATATCAGCTCCTGAAAATCCGGGGGTTTGTTTAGCAAGAAAATCGAGATCAACAGTAGTATCTACCTTAATTGGACCAGCGTGAACCTTGAAAATCGCTTCACGTTCGCGGATATCAGGCATATCAACATAAATCTGTCTATCGAAACGTCCGGCACGCAAAAGGGCTTTATCTAAAATGTCAGCTCGGTTGGTAGCGGCCAAAATAATTACTCCACTATTGGTTCCAAAACCATCCATTTCAGTTAAAAGCTGATTGAGGGTATTTTCTCTTTCATCATTGGATCCGAAATTCACGTTTTTACCACGTGCTCTGCCAATAGCATCAATCTCGTCAATGAAGATAATGCTCGGAGCTTTTTCTTTAGCTTGTTTAAATAGGTCACGCACTCTGGAAGCACCAACACCCACAAACATTTCAACGAAATCAGAACCCGAAAGACTGAAAAAGGGAACCTGAGCTTCGCCGGCAACAGCTTTGGCTAGCAACGTTTTCCCGGTTCCAGGAGGGCCAACCAGCAATGCTCCTTTTGGGATTTTAGCTCCAAGTTCGGTGTATTTGGCAGGAAATTTTAAAAAGTCAACAATTTCTTGGATTTCCTCTTTTGCACCCTCAAGACCGGCAACATCTTTGAACGTAACATTGGTGCCTTTGGTCTTATCGTAAAGCTGGGCGCGTGATTTACCTATATTGAAGATTTGACCTCCACCACCGGCTCCTCCGCCTAATCTTCTCATGATAACTACCCAAACAGCAATCATTACACCTAGAATGATTAGCCAAGTCAGAAGTTGTTGTCCCCATTCATTGGTGCGGGTTACGTCAACTTTAATATTATAAGTTTCTCCAAGGGTGATGATTTCCTCATAAAGCGTACCGTCCATAGGTGCTTCAAAAAAGAAATGCGGGCCTTTGCTTGAAAGCCCCTTGAAATACTTGCTTTGGAGTTCTTCTTTCTTAGCGGTGAAGCCATTTTCATTCAAGGTAATTTCTGCGATTCTATAATCGCGAATCATCAGCTTATCTACGTAGCCTTGTTTAGCCAGTACTTTGTATTCTGAAAAGGTGATCTTTTCACCTGTTGAACCCCGCTGGAACATCATCATTCCAAGCAAAACGACACCAATTACTGCATAAATCCAGTAAAATCCGCCGGGACGCTTGGATGACTTGTTGTCTCCCCCTGAATTATTTCCTTGATTATCTGACATTTAATCTATTGTTTTCATGTTAACCACTACATCTTCGATGTGTGTTGCCTTTGCATCTGCCCAGAGTTCTTCTAAGGCATAAAAAGGTCTTGCTTCTTTATAAAAAATGTGAACTACCACATCGGTATAGTCCATCAGCACCCATTCTGAATTGTTTCTACCTTCAATATGAACGGCTGATTCATTAAGTTGACTTTCCGTTTCTTTATCTATTGAACGCGCAATTGCATCAACTTGTGTGTGAGAGTTACCATGGCATATCACAAAATAATCTGAAATAGCATGCTTAATTTCTCGGAGGTCTAAGCACACTATATCGTGCCCTTTTACTTCTTGTATTCCCGCAATTACAACATCAAGAAGTGATGTCTTGTTTACAGGGGATGTTTTTTTCGTCATTCTTCGAATTCTCTATTCGTCTCAAAAATAATACTTTTGACCTCATGGATTTGAAGCACTCTTAATCTTTCACTAACAGATGAACTCAAGCATTGTTGCTGCACCTGTGATCCGCCTAGATAGTGTGAACTCTACGAACAATTATGCTGCCAGTTTACTTGAACTGACACATCCGACAGAGGGAACTGCAATACTGGCACAATTTCAGACGCTTGGCAGAGGTCAAAGAGGTGCCATGTGGCAGAGTGAAGAAGGTAAAAATTTGTTGATGAGTCTAATTTTGTACCCGCAATTTGTTGAAGCTTCAATGCAGTTTGACTTGAGTCGCGCAATTTCACTTGCCGTTTTTCATGCATGTATCGATACTTGTGGAAATCCCGGACTAAAAAGTTCACTAAAGATCAAATGGCCAAATGATTTGTATTTGGCAGGTAAAAAACTGGGAGGTATTTTAATCGAAAATGCTATTCGGTCCAGTCATTTGGATTCAAGTATCGTTGGGATTGGAATCAATGTAGATCAACAGAGTTTTGGAGTACTTCCGGCGATGTCGATTGCTCAAATAGCGGGTCGTTCTGGTTTGTCAGAACTTCTATTTGAAAATATCAGAGAGCGGATTCAATATTATTACGCTTTGCTAGGCAATTCGGGTTCAGGGAAGATAAGGGAAGAATACGAGACCTATCTTTTTGGAAAGGATGAAGAGTTACCTTATCAATCCGGCTATCAATTATTTCGTGCGAGAGTGCTAAAAACCTTGCCAGAAGGAGCCTTGGTAATGCACGGAGGAGGTAAGCAATATGGGCCTTTTCAGCCTAGAGAAATTCAACTTCTTCAGGCGGAATAACGCGCCTGTAGTTTGTCAGCAATATGATCGAAAAGATTTTTCAAAGGCTTTTCTACCATCATTCGCAAGAAAGGGTTTAAATCAGCTTCACAAACCTGCCAGCCCAATGTTCCTGTTGCACTTTCTTGCAAAATAATATTCAATACAAACTTAAATGGTGAGTCAGAAGAGGAGTTGAGAATGATTTTGCTATGAGGCTCCACACTGCCCATGATGAGTCCGATTTTGTATCCACCCTGTACTTTGAATGAACAAGATTGAGTATCGGATTTCCAATCTGAAATTTTGTCTTTTGGCAAAAGTTCGATGAAGTTGTTTAGGTCAGTTAAAAAAGAGAAAACAACTTCCCTTGATGCTTTTACATCTACCTTTTTGCTTTCTATGGCGCTCATGAATTGCTAAGTTCGGCTATAAAACGATGACTCCATGCTTCAGGATCTTTTCTCCATTCTTGCAAGGTTTCCAGTTGAGCCTCGCTCACAAATCCTGAATTTGTTGCTTGTTGAAGAAGTATGTTGTAGTCACTGAGTGTTCTCAATTCGCACTTCGCTTTTTTGAAAGCTTCTACCGAAACAGGGAATCCGTAGGAGAAAATGGCTAGCATTCCTTTTACATTTCCACCTGCTTTGCGAATGGCTTCAACAGCATTTAAACTGCTTTTGCCTGTTGAAATTAAATCTTCTATTACCACTACATCTTGGCCTGGTTCCAGCACTCCTTCAATAAGATTGCCCATTCCGTGCTCCTTGGTTGAAGAACGCACATATATGAAGGGAATGCCCAATTCCTGAGCCACCAATGCGCCAATAGCTACACCACCCGTTGCCACTCCAGCAATGACTTCAGGCTTGCCAAAACTTTCGGCAATGGCATTTACAAATTGCTGTCTGATGTGAGTGCGTATCTTAGGAAAGGATAGTGTTTTGCGGTTGTCGCAGTATATGGGCGACTTCCAACCTGATGCCCATGTAAAAGGTTTTTCAGGTCTGAGTTCAATAGCTTTAATTTGTAGCAGAAATTCCGCAACTTTCAGTCCGTTATCACCCTTAGTTGTCATGCTGCAAAAGTACAAAGTTTTCATTGGCGATAATCCGCTGTTAATAATTGCTCCTGAGGCGCTCTCAGACCCTCATTCTTGCGACTACGAATTGGAGGCTGATTGCCCTGATTATGAGCTTGATAACCTTTATATTCAGATGATAAGACATCAGAATGTGAAGGCAATTTGGCAACATTCCGATCCTCTGAAAGCATTTACCCGGTTCTGTAAATTGTATAAAATCGTTGAAGCCGCTGGAGGACTTGTTCAATTTGAAGACAAATACCTTTTTATTTTGCGTCATGGTAAATGGGATTTGCCTAAAGGGAAAGCAGAGAAGGGCGAAATGCATCACCAAACCGCTAAGCGTGAAGTGGAAGAGGAGTGTGGTATCAAGGTCGATTTTGTAGGAGTGGAAGCCGGAATCACGTATCACACCTATGAAAGGGATGGATTTAGAGTGCTAAAACCAAGCTATTGGTTTTGGATGGAAATTTTTGAAAATCAAGAACTTATTGCTCAAGAGGAAGAAGGTATAACGCAGGTCGCCTTCCTAGATGCCAGTGAAATCGAAGCTATTTTGGATGATATGTATGTGAGCATTAGAGAATTAGTTATTTCACTAAAACTCAATCATCCCAAACCTTGAGTTTTTCCTCAGGCTTTTGTGTCAGACTGTTGATGTCCTTTTCTAAATTCTTGCTCGGCAAAGGGCTCTGATCTTTCAATAAAATGCCATCCGGGTTAAATAGCATTGCCGTTGGAAAAGATAATACCCCCGTTTTTTCACGAATGAGGGGGTCAGAAAATCCGTACAACATATTCAATTTGTAACGATTGCTGCCTAAGCAGAAGTTTTTGTATTCCGCAAAATTCTCATCCAATGAAATACAAATCACTTGTAAATCTTTGCGGTATTGTTCTGCCAATTTCTCCAATATTTGCATTTCTTCAATACTTTGCTTGCTCCATGAACTAAAGAAAAACAGATAAGTATAAGTGCCAACTTTTGGCTCAATTTTCACAATTTCCTCCGATGAATTTAGCAATACAAGCTCTGGCATTTCCCATCCCGATTTTCCTATTTTGTCCCGCTCAATGAGCGTTTGAGGCATATATCCTATGCTGTTTGGGAAACAATGATTCCTACAACGCTCCAGTTGATAGATGTAAACATCTTTTTCAATCATTCCTTCTTTCCTCATGTTGCGAAGCATTTGAAGAATGCCGATTTCGCGCGGACCTGTTGCTGAAAAAACTTCGTATCGGCTTAAGAATGAAACGATTGAGTCACAAGGCTCGGCTTCATTTACCATTTTTGCTATTTGTTTGGCAGAACCCACAAATCGCATACTTTGAAAGGCATTGTTGTAAAATACTTCCAGCAGGGTCACATAGCCTGCATTATGCAAATCAAATGGCTTATTCAAAATATAATCCCTGAAAATTTCATTCGGATTGCGATTTGCACTTAATTCTAACTCCCCGCAAATGCTCAAGGCAAACAGTCGGGAATACTCATCCCAATTTTTGCTAATAGAATCAACGCTGCGGGTAAAATCCAACGCCAAATTGAGAAAGTTCTTGCTTTTTTCATGTTGAGTGCTGTCTTCGCCGGTGATGAGTTGGGTGTTTTTTAGCTTGTCAGCACTTGCTTTGATAAAAGTTTTGCTTCCTGGGTAACTCGACTTGGCAATTTCAAAACTGTGCTCAGCAAAGAATCGATTGTACATTTCACTAAAAGCCCCAATTTGTGCATTCGGGTCTGATGTGTCGAGATTATTGAATATTACGGTACTATAAGTTTCAGTGGATGCACTTCGCAGCAATCCCTCATTTTCAGTTGGAATACGAATGTCATATTGCCCCCCGGGGCTTACAAAAAACTTGAGATTTGCAAATCCAAAGCGAAGCACGATAACTCTGGTTTCGCCCAAAGGGATATTAATACTAAAACCTCCTGTTTCGTTGGTTTCAAAAGTCCCGGCTAATAAAGGAGTCCGGAGCAATTCATCCTCATGAAGAATAACACTAAAGCTGCGGTTTGGGTATGCGGGAGCATTGCCTGTAATGCTCAACTGTGCATTCAAAATGCTCGTGAAAAGCACTAATATTCCCGCAAGTAAAAAGCGCATTCTAAGCATATACATCAATACCTTCCGGAACGAAACGATCAACGCGGCCTTTGTTTCTGATAATTTCTCTGACAACTGTAGAATTAATGGCTGCATATTCGGGATCTGTGAACAATATAACGGTCTCGATGCCCGAGTTCATATATCGGTTCATCTGTGCAATGGTTCTCTCGTATTCGAAATCCCCTCCGCTTCTCAGTCCTCTAAGCAAATACTGTGCATTTTGTTTTTTGCAGAAGTCGATGGTCATGCCCTCATAAGTTTCGACTCTCACATTTGGATTGGCGGCAAACACTTGTTTAATCCAATGCAGGCGTGTTTCTGTAGAAAACAAACTTGCCTTGGTGGTATTCACTCCAATGGCTACAATAATTTCATCAAACAGCCCAGAAGCCCGCTGCACAACATTTTCATGTCCTTTTGTGATGGGGTCAAAAGAGCCCGGGAAAACGGCTATTCGTTTCATAACTTTATTTTTTACCCAAAAATGAAAAGTTTACACTGCCATAGCTACGGGTTTCCAGAAATCCGGGCCAATCTGTGGCCTTAGAATCCTTGCCATGCTCAATAATAATCAGTCCATCTTCGTTCAGAACGTCCTTATTCATCAGCAAGTTAGCAAGTTCTGCGTACTGAGGATAATTATAAGGCGGATCTGCAAAAATCAAATCAAATTTTCGATTTAAACGTTGAACGGCAGCAATGGCATCCTCTCTGCGGATTACAACGCCTTTCATGTCTAGCTTGGAGACCAAATCAGCCAAGTATTTGCAACAACCAGCGTGCTTGTCAATCGCCACCACATCTCTACTGCCCCTAGACCAGCATTCTACAGTGATGCTGCCGGTGCCACAAAACAGATCGAGCACAGAAGATTCATCCAGATCGATACGATTATTGAGAATATTAAAAAGCGCTTCTCTCGCGAAATCAGTCGTTGGACGAACCGGAAAATGAGCCGGGACGCCAAATTTGCGGCCTTTCAGCTCTCCTCCTATAATTCGCATAAACTCTTGAAAAAGAAAGGCTGAAATAGTGAAATCGATTCATTTTCAATTCCTTCGCTGTTGTCGATGGATGTCGGTATAGAAGGAAACTGAATTTTGGCAAAGTATTTTTGAAGCAAAGCAAAAGCCAAATGCTGTGAACCGCTCAAATAAACGGGATTGCTATTTCGATCAAAATGGTACTCTTCTGCGCACAGTCCAACATAGTACAAAAGATCTTCGGCACTTCGGGTTTCGAAACAATTGGCAAAGAGCAGCCCATCTTTATTGCTCAGGCAAATTTCCAGAAAACTATCAGAGGTGTATAAGCACATCAATGGTTCTGAATCCTTGGCCATTACTTGAGCAAAATTGTTCATGTGAAACATAAGGTTATCAAAACGAACATTAGGAAAAACCCGGGCCACAGCTCTTTTCCATTCATTATTTTCTTCTGTCACCAAGACGATTTTACCAGGTTCCAGTTGCTGAATTCTCACATTATCGCTTGCACTGCCAAATGCCAGATCAAGGTACGCACTTGCAGCTGCGGGGTCGAAAAAACGTTCGGGAACTGTTGCCAGCGGAAGAGATGCGTTGCTGCAAAACACTGCATTTAGTTCAAATGCTGGTTTTATATGTTGCAACGATTTTAAGAGCCAATCTCCATCTTGATGAGTAACTGCAAATGAACCTGCTTGATGGATTTTTTTATTTTGCGTATCAATAATGAGATAGCGCAACCCATCGCGGTCTAGAATGAGATGTAAGTCAATCGCAGAAGCGCTTTGCGGTTCGAATTGCTTCGAACGCCACTCATTATTAACGATTTCCCCAGTTACCACTGGTTGATGATTCAGTGAGCGAACCGAAAGCAAGGGTGTCTTTCTTAACACCATCTCTTCCAAATGGATTAGGGTCCTGAACAAGTAAGGTTGATCGCTTAATACCACCGCCAACTTCAATCGAGGATGTTTTAATGATAAATCGATTTCCTGAGGAAGGCGAATAAGGTAGGGAATCGATAGGTAATTCACGCAAGCCTTTTCTTTTTCGAATTTCAGCAGTAAAATACTGATCATACACAGAAGCATAACTGGTATCGCGTACGCTAAATCCCTTAGCAATGGCATCTTCTAGTGTAATTCCTAAAGAAGAAAGGCTATCGCGATGAACAATGTACTGTGCTTGAATTTCTTTAGGCTTGAGAAGGATAGAATCGTGTAAATCCCCTGATTTCCAAGGAATTGCAAGATTTGGCTCCATAATAAATTTGGCAAGGGTATCAAAGTTGTTGGAATAGTAACCTTTCACTTTTAGAAATTCTTCTTCGGACGTGCGAATATCTTTCAGGCGTTGAATTACTTCAGTATCAATGCGTTCTTTTTCAGCAAGAAACTCAATTTCATCATCTACCGTTGAGTAGAGCATGTAGGTAAGGTAAATGCCGATAGCTAAAAACGCCAACATTAGGAGTCGGCTAGCTTTAGTGCCAATTTTTTCGGTGACTTTGGGTAAAGAAAAGATGCCAGACACAAGCAGAAATAATCCTGCAATTAACATTTCCTTGGGCTGGTCTTCCATTTCAGGAGCAGACACATACAAATAGAGAAATACCAATCCTCCCAAAATAAGAAGGAAGGCTAAAATGTAATTACCGATTTCCTTGAAAAAGCTTTGCATGGTGCTAAGAAAATTTGATGCGTTTTTATACTTAACGCGCAAATCTACAATTTTTTGACTTTCAAAACTGACAAG
The DNA here is from genome assembly GCA_041688765.1 of Flavobacteriales bacterium. Lineage (GTDB taxonomy): Bacteria > Bacteroidota > Bacteroidia > Flavobacteriales_D > Sanyastnellaceae > JBDNHP01. Next base: position 1,600 of record JBDNHP010000429.1, on the reverse strand, counting down.
AGCAAAGCATTGATATACATTTGAAAGATCTTTTGACTCCCCCAAATTATGTCGTCTTATATAGAAGAGCTTCTAAATCAGCACTTTCCATTTGAACCTACATCAGGACAAAAGGAACTTCTGTATGGAATTTCCCGCTTTTTAGATTCTTTTAAGCCCAAATGTGCATTATTGATCAAAGGTTATGCAGGTACAGGTAAAACAACCATTATCGGAAGCATGGTAAAGACATTGGCAGCACTGGAAATGAATGCTGTGCTCATGGCGCCAACGGGAAGGGCAGCAAAAATAATGAGTAATTATTCGGGAAAAGCTGCCACAACCGTTCATAAACGGATATACATGCGAAAAGTGAAATCTGGTGCCGGGTCGGGTTATGCTTTGGCTCCCAATCTTTTCGAAAATACCGTTTTTATTGTTGATGAAGCTTCTATGATCGGTGGAAAAGGCATCGCATCTGCCGAAGCGCAATTTGAATATCGAGATCTATTAACTGATTTGCTCAATTATGTTTATTCAGGAAAAAGCTGTCGACTAATTCTTATCGGTGATACTGCTCAGTTACCCCCGGTAGGAAGCGATCAAAGTCCGGCAATGGATTTGAAGTTTTTAATTTCAGAGTATGGTTTAACTGCTGCCGGATTTGAACTGACCGAAGTATTGCGACAGGCGGAGGGCTCAGGAGTTCTAATCAACGCAACTCAATTAAGAGAACAAATAAGAACCAAGGATACGGGTTGGCCAAGTTTCAGATTAGAGGGGTTTGATGATATAAAACGCATCAATGGGGCCGATCTTCAAGAAATTTTGGAAGATGCATTTCATAAACATGGTCCAGAAGGTGTTTGCGTAATTACTCGCTCAAATAAAAGAGCCAATCTTTTCAACCTTCAAATTCGCTCCCGAATATTTTGGCAGGAAGAATTGCCTGAAGCGGGTGATTTATGTATGGTGGTTAAAAATAATTACCATTGGATAGCCGGGATGAATGAATTTCCGGTTGATTTTATTGCCAACGGAGATACAGCAGAGATTTTAAAAATTATCCGAAGAGAAGAAGTGTTCGATTTGGAATTTGCTGATGCAATGTTGCGTTTGAGTGATTATCCGGGAGCTCAGCCAATTGAAGCCAAAATTTTATTGAATACTCTTACGAATGATGGTCCAAATTTGGATTCCGGAAGAATGCGAAAGTTGTACGATGAAATTAGCCTGACTTATGTGGAATTGGCAGATCCCAAACGAATAAGGGAAGCAGTGATGAAGGATCCGTATTATAATGCCTTGCAGGTTAAATTTGCGTATGCAGTTACTTGTCATAAAGCCCAAGGCGGGCAATGGCCATTTGTAATAATTGATCAGTGCTATTTAACAGAAGAATTAATTGACATTGAATTTTTGCGATGGTTATACACGGCACTCACAAGATCGAGTGGACAGGTGTATTTACTGAATTTTGCGGATGAGTTTTTTGGAGGGGAGATAGGGGGTTTTAGGGTTTAAACGCGGAGGGCGCAGAGATGATTCTAGGCGAAATGGGGTTTTAGGGTTTAAACGCGGAGGGCGCAGAGGTTTTGACGCAGAGGGCGCGGAGATGATT
>JBDNHP010000428.1:0-7187 GCA_041688765.1 Flavobacteriales bacterium | reverse complement strand
TCAATCCGCAGCGAAGAGGTTATGCCATCAAAATTCCGGTCTTTTCTTATGATAAATTCCCAAATGTAAATAAAGAATTAGGTCCTGAAATGAAATCAACAGGGGAAGCCATACGATTTATTGAAAACCTGAAGGACCCATTTTTTAGAAAAGTATATTCTGAGCGAAATTTATATCTGAGTAAGTAATGCAAGAAGCCAATTTACCAAAAGTTTTAATCGTAATTTTTCTGTTGATAGTTGCCAATCTAGTGTTGCGATATTTTCGAGGAGTTCGTCGTCAAGCCAAAGCTTTTCGCGAACAACGCAGCAATAAGCCGGTAATTTCGAAGCCTCGTGATGAGCAATTGGGTGAGTATGTCGATTATGAAGAAGTGAAGGATTAATTTCCCATTGTGCTCATTATATATTGGCTTAATTTTTATCGAGAAATTCGATAGCTCTATGGTGATTAGCTCTTTAAACATTTTTTGATCTTCCTGATTTAAATCTGGGTTATAATCTTAACCAACATTGACCTATATTTCAGGCCAAATTCGCTTTCATGAAAGAGCTCCTGAAAAAGGCCCTGCCTCATATCATAGCTATTGCACTTTTTACCGCCGCAGCTATCGCTTTTTTTTCTCCCGTTTTTGATGGATATGCCCTGAAACAAGGTGATATTGAAAATTATCTTGGAATGTCCAAAGAGCTGAGGGATTATCGTGAAGTGTACCATGAAGAAGCCTTATGGACTAATTCCATGTTTGGTGGAATGCCTGGATATCAAATTTCTGTTATTCATTCAGCAAATCTTATCAAGCACGTTGACCGATTGATATGCCTCTACTTGCCGCGACCGGTGGATACTGTTTTCGTGAGTATGTTAGGGTTTTATATTCTCTTATTGTGCTTTAGAGTAAACCCTTGGATTGCAATTCCGGCTGCAATTGTCTTCGGGCTGGGTTCTGTCAATATCCTATACTTGAGTGCCGGGCATACTGCAAAAATTAAGGCCCTTGCATACATGGCGCCAACATTGGGCGGACTTTATCTCACATACAGAGGCAAATTGTTATCTGGATTAGCATTAACCGCACTTTTCCTTTGTTTGCACCTTTCTGCAAATCACTTGCAAATGACCTATTACCTCTTTTTCCTATTGCTATTTGCAGCCATTGGTGAAAGTGTAAGATTGCTATTGAAAAAACAAATTATGCCTTGGCTTAAGTCCAGTGCAGTGTTGGCTCTTGCAGGAGTTATTGGACTTTTACCTACCATGAGCAATTTACTCACTACCTATGAATATGCTAAATACAGCACAAGGGGCAAAACTGAATTAACACTCAAGAGTGAAAGTCAGGAAAGGCAACGACCAGAAATGGGTTTAGATAAAGATTACATTCTTCAATACAGCATGGCAAAAGGAGAATTCCTATCCATTCTTATCCCTGACATCAAGGGTGGAGCTGCTGGACAAATTGCTGAAGACAGATCATTAGTAGCTGGGGTAGATAAGGAATACAGAGAAGCGGTTGGACAGCAAAATCGATATTGGGGTGAGCAAAATTATTCAGGAGGAGCATTTTATTTTGGTGCTGCTATGTTTGTTTTGTTTTTGCTTGGAATGGCAGTACTCAAGGATCGGGAATTTAAATGGACTTTGTTTGCCTTAGGAGTTATTTGTGTGATGCTCAGCTGGCGAGAAACCAATTGGCTAGGTGATTTCTTTTTGAATGACGTTCCGATGTACAGTCAGTTCCGTGATACGAAAATGATCCTCGTATTGCTCATGATTATAGTGCCTTTGATTGGTGCTCGTTTTCTGAATGAATTGTTCAGCGAAGGCAGTGTTAAAGTGAAGCCAATACTAATTGGTTCTTCTGCTTTATTGTTGCTCTTGCTTCTTTTCACTGCCAAACCTGATGCGTTTTTTGATTTCATTTCCAATCAAGAAAAAACATTCTTTGCTGAATATTTAGATAATGATAAAATAGATCCGGCGCAACAGGATTTCATTATCGGAATTATGGATCGTCTTGAGTTGGTGCGTCAGGATATCCTTCGGGCAGATGTATTTAGAAGCATACTGTTAATACTTATAATTTCAACATTGGTAATTCTGGCAGCACTTAAAAAATTAAAAATTCAGGTCGCACTTCCGATTCTTGCAATTGTGATGGTTTTTGATGTATGGTCTGTTGATCGTCGATATTTGGACACTGACAATCTGAAGAAGAATCCCCGATGGAAAGAATCATGGATGGCTATGCACCCTTTTTCTCCAAGTGATGCCGACCTTATGATTCTGGAAAATGGAAAACAGGACTTCCCTGATTTGATTTCAAACTATGAATCGGCGATCAAAGAGCTAAACTTACCGGAGGGCAGACAGAATAAGGATTTGAGAAATAGAATTACCCAAGAAATTTATTTCCGTGAATTGAATTTTACAAGCAATTACCGAGTGCTGAATTTTGGAAATCCTTTCAATGAAGCCAACACTTCGTTTTTCCATAAATCCATTGGTGGATATCATGGCGCTAAATTGAAACGCTTTCAGGAATTGACAGAAATTCATTTGGAGAAGGAGTTGTCACAGTTTGCACAAATCGCGCAGACATCTGGTGTCGAGATGGCCTTCAGTCAAAGTCGAATGCTCAACATGCTCAATACTCGTTACGTAATTGCCGATCCAACACGGCCACCTTTGGAAAACCCTTTTGCCCTGGGCAATGCTTGGTTCGTGGATAGTGCAGTGTGGGCCAGTGATGCTGATGATGAAATGAGCCAAATGGCAAATTTTGATCCAGAGAATACAGCCATTATTGATGAGCGATTTAAATCTCAGATCAATGAAGTTTTACTTGTTGATTCATTGGCTGCGGTGAGCCTAACTTCCTATTTGCCTAATCACCTGGAATACACGTGCAATTCTTCTACTGGAGGACTAATTGTCTTCTCAGAAGTCTATTATCCGGAGGGATGGAACGCCTACATTGATAGTGAGCCAGCCGATTACATCCGATTGAATTATCTTTTACGGGGTATGAAGGTGAACAAGGGAGAGCATAAAATTGAATTTAAATTTGAGCCGCAAAGTTTCAAAACAGGTTCAACAGTCTCAATGGCAGGCTCTGTACTTTTGCTTCTACTTTGTTTAGGTTCTTTTGTTCTTTGGCTCAAACCGGCTAAAGACTAAATGGAATTCAGCGTGGTTCATGCACTACTTGTAGCCTTTTATCTCTTTCTTGCGATTTGGATTATAGCAAGATGGAAGTTCTTTCGTTTCGATGGAATCTCAATTCGTTGGGTGCAAGCTGCCTTCCTTCTCAGATTTTGTGGCGGAATAGCCATTTGGATGGTATATTCATTTCATTATACCTACAGAGATACTAGTGATGCCTTCCGTTATTATGATGATGCAATGTTGATATATTCAACATTACCGGAGAATCCATTATTGTACTTGAAATTCATTTTTGGTATTGGTTTGGATGATCCTGAATTGACATCTTTTATGGATCATTTCAGGGCTTGGCATTCTTCATATACCTATGGAATTGCCAATGATAATCCTACTGTTATTCGTGTTAATGCAATAATTGCACTTTTTTCATTTGGCTATTATCATGTGCATACAGTATTTATGGCATTCTTCTCAATGATAGGACTGACAGCTATTATGAAGTTTTTCGCCAATGTTACTGCCAATGTTAGTAAGTGGAGTTTTGTTTTAGTATTTGCCTTACCTACTGTTTTGTTTTGGGGTTCTGGCGTGCTGAAAGAACCAATCTTAATATGTGGAATTGGTATCTTTCTTTTTTTCCTGCACAAACTCGGTGAAAGGAAGTATTGGTATGCCATCCCACTTATTTTAATATTTTACTTTGTTTTACATATAAAGCCTTATGCCGGAATTGCTCTTTTCCCTGGTATTTTGCTGTGGGTTTGGTTAAAATGGTCTGCTACTACTTACATTTGGCTTAAGGCAATTGTGATTCATGCAGCGTTGTTTATGATAGTGTTAAACGCTGCCCCTCTTTTTAAAGCAGGTAATTTGTTGCACATTATGCAAAAGAAGCAGCAAGATTTTTACAATGTAGCAAAAGAATATGATGCCGGAAGTGTTATTTCCATTCCGAGGCCTGAAAGTACGCTTGATTTAATTACTCAGGCGCCAGGTGCTTTTTTTCGAACCTATTTCAGACCTCATATTTTCGAGTCGAAAAGCATCTTTTATCTCGCAAATGCATTGGAGAATTTAGTGCTGATGGCTTTATTTGTCGGTGTTATATTTCTCTTCTTCAGAAAGGGAAATTCTATTGCTCCTGAGTATATGCTTGGACTTTCTTTTGTTTTAATTTTAGGTGTTTTGATTGGAGAAGTAGTTCCTGTTTTAGGAGCAGTAGTGCGATACAAGCTCCCCGCTTTGCCCTTTATTTCTTTAATGGGAGTGGCAGGCTTGGTATTATTGAAAGACTCAATTCACTTGGCAAAGAACAATTCAGGCCTAAAGAAATAGTTTTAAAATGACTCTTCAGATTTATTAGGGGTCATTTTTTTGAATATTTGAGCATTAACGTTTAGTATCGCATTATGAAAACATTGCTTTTTTTGTCCTTGGCATTAATTGTTCAATACAACACAAACAATATAACAGAGAGGAATTGCTTAACCTATCGAAAGCAAGAGCTCAATCATTAGTCTATGAAATATTGTCGTTCTTCAGGACTTGGGATGCGGCAACTTTCTTTTTTGCCGAACCATTTGTATCGATTACGGGCGATGAAATCATAGACAGTATTCCTGATAAATCTGGGAAAAATAAATAGAATGAAAACTATACTTCGCAATCCTCCCAAATCAGCATAAACTCTAAGAGCAGCGGTAGATTTTGTGAGAATTTCGCCATTTCTGTAGTACACAATTGTTCCTAGTTTTTGGGTATATTCTTCCTTGAGCAATTGCTGAGCTGCGGATCCTTGAAGTGGACTGAACTTCAATTGGCCCCGCTTGTTTCTTTTAATGAGGAAATCAACAAAACGATTGCACAGACCGCAAACCCCATCAAAGAATACAATTTTAGAAGTCTTTTCCACTGGATTTCCCAATTTCCTTTAAAACAAATTTGTTGTTCGAAAGTTATTTAAATTTACGGCTGCTAAAACATGCATATACTCTCACTCAATAAAGGTTTTCTCGCGGGTCATTGCAAGAAATGGCTCCCGTGTCGTCTCGTAATGCGTTATTCCGACTTGAGTAAAGCTGAACGTGACATGTTGCTGAGCATTGATTTGCTTCATGGCTCTTCGGCTTATTTGAAATCAATGGAGAATAGCACCCATAAGGATTTTGATCTTTGCTATGCCGTTTTTGAATTAGACAAGAAACTAGAAGGAGTTGCTACATTTCAAAGATCTCAAGTTTCTGTTGTGCTCACTCAAGCCCAGGGAGCTCTGAGTCAGTTGGTGACGTATTTTATCAACGGCGGCAGCAATTCAAAAATGTGGACTGCGGATGTTCTCAGTAATGGCGACATCTATGGTGCCGGAATAAAAGGTTTCCATTTTGATGTTCATGTAGACCAACAATTGGTTTGGTATTCATTACTAGAGGCTTCCAGGATGGTGTGCAAGGCATGGAGTTTTAAACCACATTTCATTGTTTTTCGCGATTATATTGAAACTAAAGGCTTGCCTTTTATTTCGGTTTTCAGGAAAAGTCGTTTTCATGAAATTAGAACAGAGCCTGCAATGATCTTAAAAATTCAGAACCATTGGAAGACTTTTGATGATTATAAGGCCGCACTAAAAACAAAGTATCGCACCAAAGTAAATGCCAGTCTTGAGCGAATTTCAAGTCTTGAGAAACGTGCTTTGTCATCTGATGATATTCGCGATAATCTGAAGCAGATGGATAAGCTATATCGTAATGTTTATGATCGTTCCGACTTTAGACCCGGCAAATTTAATCCATTGACTTTTCTCGAACTTTCGAAAAATTTGGGAGAAAATTGCCATTGTCAAGCCTATTTTCTGAATGGCGAAATGCTCGCTTTTCAAATGGGGCTGAGTTGTTGTGATCACTTTGATTCCATGTTCGTAGGAATGAATTACGATTATTTGAAAACTCATGCGCTCTTGCCCGGAATGCTTTGCGAATTCATCCGCTGGGGAATTGAGCATGGTGTGAATGAAATCCGTTTTGGCAGAACTGCAGCCGAATTAAAAAGTAGTCTCGGCGCTGAGCCTTTTGAAATCATTACCTATTCAAGGCATACTAATACGGCAGCAAACAGCATCATGCCTTGGGTTATTGACCGGATGAAGCCAATCAGAGAACGTAATATACATGCATTTAAGCAGCAAAATGAAATTGTAAATGACTGAAAAATCTGAAACCCGATATTATCATAGGCATGAACTTATTGTAGCATGGCACCCTTCTCTTTGCAGTCATTCTGCCAATCGTTGGAAAGGATTGCCCCAAGGTTTTAAACCTCGAGAAAAACAATGGATTAATGTCCAGGGTGCCGATGCAAACCAAATTATCTAGCATTTGAGGAAGTGTCCTTCAGGTGCTCTAAAGTTATTTTCACCAGATCAAGGCTCGAAGCAATCTGATCAGAAAGTTTTTATTCAGGTAAAGCCCAGCGGACCATTATTGTTACACGGAGCATTCGTTTTGCAGAATCATGATGAAAATGAATCAATGCACGATAAAGCTGCTTTATGCCGTTGCGGTGCTTCAGCCAATAAACCTTTTTGCGATGGCTCACACAGCAGAATCGAATTTATAAAATGAATTTTACACGAAAAACCGAGTACTGGATTCTTGCAACTCTAGCAGCCGCGCAATTTACCCACATCGTAGATTTTATGATCATGATGCCTATGGGAGATATTTTGCAAAAAGTATTGGAGGTAAGCCCCTTCCAATATAGTTTGTTAGTAGCCGCATATCCGGTTGCCGCTTTTTTATCCAGCCTTTTTGGTGTCTTTTTATTGGATCGCTTTGATCGCAGAAGAGCGCTTTTATTGGCCTACGCAGGTTTTGTTCTTGGTACGTTATCTAGTGCATTTATCCCCAATACAAGTGTGCCTGAGCTTAATTACTACCTATTTATTTTAACTCGAATAATAACCGGTCTTTCCGGCGGAATTTTAACTGCCTTAGTATTGAGTATAGTAGGAGATGTATTCCCTA
>JBDNHP010000427.1:0-14613 GCA_041688765.1 Flavobacteriales bacterium | reverse complement strand
GTTTTGGGAACCAAACAACTCCTTCCTAATCGCTGGGAGATCAATGCAGAAGCCGCCGGTTCAGTGTTTGACAAAAACACCTTCTCTTCCATTGATCAAGCAGACAACGGTGGATTTGGAGCCAAAGCCGGAATCGGGAGATACAAAGCGTCCGACGACTCCATCAAATGGGACTTTCTAGGGGGGGTGGATTATGAATTTGCGCATAAAAATTTCAATCCCGTAGAACGTTTCAGAGCCGTTGAATTTGAAAGAAATTGGAATCTCCTCAATCGCAGCATTAACAACAATCTGCAGATTGCACAAATAAAAGCAGGTTTGGGTCATGCAAAAAAAGGTAGTGCCATTGCGGGTTTCGATATAATAAATGCCGGTGCAGATTTAAATGGATTGAAGGCAACTCTTTTTGCTGATTTAAAGCCAAACAAGTCATTTGTCGGGATTGACGCATCTTTTCTAAGCATGGAAGGGGAAAGCCGATCTGAGTTCCTTCGACACCGAGGAAATGTTTATCGTGATTTGAAAAAAATAAGATTAGGCTTTAAGGATGAACACGAGCTCAACAAACGCTTTCTTAATGCTGACTCCTTATCTGATGGCTCATACCAATTTTACGAATGGCAAAGCTATGTTCAGACCGGAGACTCCAGTGGAACGGGCTTTAAATTCTTTTACGGGGGAAGAAACGACAGAAAAATTCTGAACCAACAATTCAGGGATGTTGCAATTGCAAGTCAGTATGGCTCAGCAATCAACTGGAAAGGCGGAGGTTCACAGCCGGGAGCATTGACTATTAGTAGGCGAAATCTCAGATTAATAGATGATAGTCTCAATTTTAGGAAGCCTGAAAACACCTTAATCGGACGATTAGAACAGCGGTATAAACTCGGAAAAGCCTGGTTGACAGGTGATCTATTTTACGAAATAGGTTCAGGACTTGAACAACGAAGACAGTTCATCTATCTCGAGGTGCCAGCAGGACAAGGGGTATATGTTTGGATTGACTATAACAATGATGGGGTTAAAGATCTCAATGAGTTTGAAATTGCCCAATTCCTCTATGAGGCCAATTACATCCGAACATTTACCCCCACCGAAGATTATTCCCGCACCTATTCCAATGATTTCAGTACAAGTATGCAATTCAGACCATCTGCTCTACCTTGGTTCAAACCTGGTAAAAATGCCGCTTGGCTCGGTCTATTTTCAAATCAACTGGCTTATAAAGTGAGTCGTAAAACATTAAGAGAAGATGGAATAGCGCGATTTAACCCTTTTACCGAAAATCTGCGTGATACTGTGCTGTTAACTCAGGCATCAAATTGGCGAAATATATTGTTCTTCAACAGAACCAATGCCATATTCGGAGCCGATTATACCTATCAGCAAAATCAAAACAAAAATTTGCTAGCCAATGGATTTGAAAATCGAGGGCAGCGATTCAATCAATTCAGAATGAGATGGAGTCCTGTTCAAAAATATACGATTGAACTTAATGCCGAAGAAGGCAAAGAAAGCAGCTCGTCAGACTTTCTTTCCAACCGAAACTACAGCATTCTTTACACCAAAACAGGGCCATCACTAACCTGGCAACCAGATAATAAAACCAGATTGACGGCCGATTCGAGAGTAATTGACAAGAAAAACGCTGAAGATTTAGGTGGCGAAAAAGCTTCCATTTTTGAAAGTGGCATTGAGCTGAGATATAATGAAGCCGCTAAATCCTCTTTTCAAGGTAACTTTAGACTAATCAGAATCAAATACAATTCAAGCGTATTGAACAATTCTTTGAGTTTCGAGATGCTCGATGGCTTAAGACCAGGGCAAAATTATACCTGGTCTGCTAATTGGCAACGCACCCTTCCGGGTAATTTGCAAATCAGCCTCTTATATAATGGTAGAAAATCAGAAGAACAGAAAACTATTCACTCAGGTGGCGTTCAGGCAAGAGCATTCTTTTGATTTAAAGTGTCCATTTTCGCCAAATCCCAATTAAAGCCGGTGCACACAAATTGAGTTTTACACAAATTTAATGGCGATCCAAAGGCTAAAAGGACCGAGAATCAGAATAGTTCAAAATTTATTTTCAGCGATCAACAAATACCCAAATACGGGCAATTGAACAAGCAGAAAAGGCAACTTGGGTTTGATTAATTACAGGCATGACACAGGTTTTTGATGATTATTTCTATGTTAAGTTACTGATAAACATAGCCTTATCAAGGCCTAAACGAGAAACGGTCGTTTTTGGGTAGAGAACGGTAAAAACAGAAGGCTTTATGGAATTCCCTTTCTATTAAAAGCCCGAAAAGCTGAAAATTCATCCTCTCCAAAACTTTTTTTTTCAAACGAGTCAACTCTCATTTGTTGAAAAAGAAAATTCGTCTTATCTTTGCAGCCCAATTTCCGGGACCCATATTGGTTCCCATGGTATTAAAACCCAAGGCAGTGGATACGCTGAGTTACAAAACAGTTTCCGCAAATAAGGAAACAGTAAATAAAGAGTGGTTAGTCATAGACGCCACCGGACATCATTTAGGTCGTTTGGCCAGTCAGGTTGCTATACTCATTCGTGGTAAGCATAAAACCAATTTCACACCACACGTTGATTGTGGAGATAACGTAATTGTTATCAATGCTGAAAAGATTGAATTAACCGGTAAAAAATGGTCAGACAAAGTTTACGTTCGTCACACAGGTTATCCTGGTGGTCAGCGTTTTACTACTGCTAGAGAAATGCTTAATCGCAAACCTGAAGCCATTGTCGAAATGGCTGTGAAAGGGATGTTGCCTAAGAATAAACTGGGAAGTGAGCTTTTCCGTAACCTGCATGTATATGTAGGTGGGGAGCATAAGCAAGCCGCTCAGCAACCAAAAGAATTTAAGTTTTAATTAATAGCCGGAGGAAATCATGGAGGTGATAAACACTTCAGGCCGTAGGAAGACAGCCATAGCTCGAATATATCTCAAAGAAGGTACAGGCGAGATTAAAGTCAACAACCGCGAATGTAAAGAGTACTTCCCTACAGGAACACTCATGTACATCGTTAATCAACCTTTCGGTATTACTGAAACTATCGGAAAGTATGACGTTACAGTTAATGTTGATGGCGGCGGTATGAGCGGTCAGGCAGAGGCAGTACGTCTCGGAATTTCCAAAGCACTGATAGAAATCAACCCGGATTGGAAGTCTGCCCTTAAAGAACATGGCCTTACTACCCGCGACCCACGTATGGTTGAGCGTAAAAAGCCTGGTCAGAAGAAGGCACGTAAACGCTTCCAGTTCAGCAAGCGTTAATTCGCTCTGCCGGACTTGTTTAGGATCCAAACTGCTTGGACTCGCTTTTGCGGCTACCTAGTGGTTGATTTTTAGAGAAGGTAAACAAGTAAATAAATTATAATGGCCCGCACTTCATTTGAAGAATTGCTAGAAGCTGGTGTGCACTTTGGACACCTCAAACGCAAATGGAATCCTAATATGGCTCCGTATATCTTTACGGACAAAAAAGGAATCCACATCATTGATCTCAATAAAACGATCGTTAAGTTAGACGAAGCCGCTAATGCGCTTAAGCAAATGGCTAAGTCTGGTAAAAAGATCCTCTTTGTTGCTACCAAGAAACAAGCTAAAGATATTATCGCTGATCGCGCTAAATCAGTAAACATGCCTTTTGTTACTGAACGTTGGTCTGGTGGTATGCTAACCAATTTTGCAACTATCCGTAAGGCTATTCGCAAAATGGCGCAAATCGATAAAATGGGCGAGGATGGAACGCTAAACTCGCTTTCTAAGCGTGAGCGCCTTCAAATTAGCCGTCAACGCAACAAACTCGACAAAAACCTTGGCTCTATTGCAGACCTTACTCGTTTGCCGGCTGCTGTTTTTGTTGTAGATGTGCTTAAAGAACATATAGCTGTTGCCGAAGCTAAGAAACTTGGTATTCCGGTTATCGCAATGGTTGATACCAACTCCGATCCACGTGTAGTAGATTTCGCCATTCCTTCCAATGACGATGCTTCTAAGTCAATCGCTAAAATCCTCGATGTTCTTACTGGTGCTATCGCCGAAGGTCTTTCAGAGCGTAAACTCGACAAAGCCCGCGGTAATGATGATGATCAGGAAGACAATGAAGACGAAATCGTTGATGTAGTTAAGGGCGCAAAAGCTGCAGCTAAACCAGAAGCTAAATCAGAAGCTAAATCAGAAGCTAAACCAGAAGCTAAACCTGTTGTTAAGGCTGAAGTAGAAGCTGAAGTAGAAGTAGAAGCTGAAACAGAAACTGAAACAGATGCTCCTGCTGCTGAAACTGAAGACGAAGCATAATAGAAAGCTCTGGTCTTTTGCGGATTTCTTAATGTTTTCATTTCTTTTTCGCAAAAGAACGATGCTAATTTTGAACGTTTACAATATACAATCATGAATATTACCGCTGCAGACGTAAATAAACTGCGCCAACAAACTGGCGCAGGTATGATGGATTGCAAAAGCGCTCTTCAGGAAGCTGAAGGCGATTTTGAACAAGCCGTTGACATTCTCAGAAAAAAAGGCCAGAAAGTTGCCGCTAAACGCAGCGACCGCGATGCTGGTGAGGGTGTAGTTATTGCCAAAGCTTCAGCTGATGGTACTAAAGGAGTGCTTATCGTGCTTAACTGCGAAACTGATTTCGTAGCTAAAAATGAAGGATTCGTTGCTGTTGCTAATATTATCCTCGAAACTGCGCTTGCTAACAAGCCTGACAATATCGATGATCTTAAAGCACTCAACTACCCTGGTTCTTCCCTAAGCATCAATGATAAAATCACTGAGGAAATCGGAAAAATCGGAGAGAAAATTGAGCTCTCTGCTTATGATAGCTCAGAAGGTGGGAAAGTTGTTGCATACATTCACCCAGGTAATCGTTTAGCTACTCTCGTAACTTTTAATAAAGCCACTTCTGATGAAATCGGTAAAGACGTAGCTATGCAAGTTGCTGCTATGGACCCTATTGCTTTGGACGAAAAAAGTGTGCCTCAATCTGCTATCGATCGCGAAATCGAAGTAGGTCGTGAGCTCGCTATTCAGGAGGGTAAACCTGCTGATATGGCTGAGAAAATTGCGATTGGCTGCCTCAATAAATACTACAAAGAAAGCACCTTGCTTAACCAAGAATACATTAAAGATAGCAAACTGTCTATCCGTCAATTCCTGCAATCTAGCGACAAAGATCTCACTGTAAACGGATTTTTCCGTCGTTCTTTGAGTTAATTGAAACTCAGTGTTTTCTAGCAATACCAAAAAGAGAGAATTCATTTCTCTCTTTTTTTTTAGATATTAGCCCACTTACTACAACATGAAATACAAGCGAATACTTCTAAAATTGAGCGGCGAAGCCCTAATGGGTGATAAGCAGTTCGGAATTGACAACGATCGCCTTTCCCAATATGCACAGGAAATTAAGGAACTTGCTGACGAAGGTGTGCAAATTGCTATCGTTATCGGTGGCGGCAACATCTTTAGAGGTGTGCAAGCCGTTGCAGGCGGAATTGAGCGAGCTCAGGGCGATTATATGGGAATGCTTGCTACTATGATCAATAGTATGGCGCTCCAAGCTTCTTTGGATAAAATTGGTGTGCAAACTCGACTTCAATCTGCCATTGAAATGAAACAAATCGCTGAACCTTTTATCCGCAGAAGAGCCATGCGTCACCTCGAAAAAGGACGTGTAGTAATTTTTGGATCAGGTACCGGAAACCCCTATTTCACCACGGATACTGCCGCATCATTGAGAGCTGTAGAAATGGAAGCTGATGTAATACTCAAGGGAACTCGAGTTGATGGTATCTATAATTCCGATCCTGAAAAAAATCCCGATGCCGTTAAATACGATACAGTTAGTTTTAGCGAAGTATATGAAAAAGGTCTCAATGTTATGGATATGACTGCCTTTACTCTTTGCAACGAAAATAAATTGCCTATTATCGTTTTTGATATGAATAAACCCGGCAATCTCCGAAAAGTTGTGACCGGTGAAAAAATTGGAACCATCGTTGAATTCTGAAAATAATTCTTTTTAAGATGACTGAAGAAGTGCAAATGGCTATCGCAGAAGCCGAAGACCAGATGAAGAAAGCAATCGAACATCTCGATAATGAGTTGACTAAAATTAGAGCAGGAAAAGCCCATCCTACTATGCTCGACATGGTAAAGGTTGATTATTATGGCAGTTTCATGCCCATCAAACAGGTTGCTAACGTCTCTACACCTGATGCCAGAACTATCACTATTCAACCTTGGGAAAAAGCGATGATTAACCCCATTAGTGAAGCGGTTATGCACGCCAATCTGGGATTGAATCCGCAAAACAATGGGGAATTAATAATCATCAATGTTCCTGCCCTAACCGAAGAACGTCGGAAAGACCTCGGTAAACGCGCAAAAGCCGATGGTGAACACGCCAAAGTGAGTTTAAGAACTGCCAGAAAAGACGCTAATGATTTTTTGAAAGAGGCTGAAAAGGAAGGCTTACCTGAAGACGAGGTTAAAAAAGCTGAGGCAAAAATTCAGGAGTTAACAAATGCTTATTCTCTGAAAATTGACGCCATTATTGCTGAGAAAGAAAAGGATATTCTGACAGTATAATCAGACCGCGTATTCATTCGCTAATTCTCTGGCCTCTTTGTCACTTGCTACATAATCGTCCAAATCAGGCGCACTTACAAAAGTAGCACTGTTCATCACACTTTCTATTAGATCACTCATTCCTAAAAATGAGATTTGTTCTTTTAGGAATAATGATACCGCTATTTCATTTGCTGCATTCAGAATACAAGGCATATTTCCACCTTTTTCTAAGGCTTCAAATGCAAGTCCCAAGTTTCTGAATGTCTCGAAATCTGCCTGCTCAAAACTAAGGTTTGGATATTGAATGAAATTAAATCTTGGGAATTCTGACACAAGGCGCTTCGGATATCCTAATGCATACTGAATCGGTAATTTCATGTCTGGCAGTCCCATCTGTGCTTTCATTGAGCCATCTTCAAACTGTACTATGCTGTGGATAATGCTCTGCGGATGAACAATAACCTCTATCTGCTCATTTTTTAGCCCAAATAACCATTTAGCCTCTATCACTTCAAGCCCTTTATTCATTAAGCTTGCAGAATCAATGGTTATTTTTGCACCCATGCTCCAATTAGGATGTTTTAGCGCCTGAGCACATGTCACCGTTTCGAGGTCAGTACGATTTTTCCCTCTAAATGGTCCGCCTGAAGCCGTTAAGATAATTTTCTCTATCGGATTGTGAAACTCACCTGCCAAACATTGAAATATTGCACTGTGCTCAGAATCAACCGGGTAAATATTTACCCCCTTTTCCCTCGCTTTTCGCGTTACAAGGTCACCGGCAACTACCAGTGTTTCTTTGTTGGCCAGTGCAATTTGACATCCTGATTCAATGGCAGCAAGTGTAGGCTTAAGTCCGGCATATCCAACAAGTGCAGTAAGTACCATATCAATGTTACCCATCTGCACCACTTCTTCCAAACTTTCTTCTCCGGCAAATACTTTGATACCTTGAGGCCATAGCGCCGCTTGAACCTCATTGTATTTAGAACTATCGCCAATTACAACCGTATTCGGTTTAAATTTTAGTGCCTGTTCAATTAACAGACTTGAATTATTTCCAGCAGTAAGAACTTCCACCTGAAAACAATCAGGATTGGCGGCAATTACGTCCAAAGCCTGAGTCCCTATTGAACCGGTAGAACCGAGAATTGCAATTTTTCTGATTTCATCCATTTTTATAAAAACCCAAGTTCCAATTGCGCCTCTTCGCTCATCATGCTCTTTTCCCAAGGCGGATCAAAGGTAATATTCACTTTCGCGCTTTCAACACCGTGAACGCCCTTTACTTTTTCTTCCACTTCAACAGGTAGCGTTTCCGCAACCGGACAAGAGGGTGAAGTAAGTGTCATGCTTACTTCAACATGCCCGCTGTCTTCTATGGCTATGCCATAAATTAAGCCCAACTCGTACACATCCACCGGGATCTCTGGATCATAAACGGTTTTAAGCACGTTTATGACTTTATTTTCCAATTCCTTTTTGTCCATAATCCTCTTTATGCCGAGGCCTGAAATGCCAGACCGTAGTACTTCATTTGTTTTATCATCGAGGCTAAACCGTTGCTTCTGGTTGGACTCAAATGTTGCATCAATCCTATATCCTTTACAAAATGAAGATCAGCCTCTACAATATCAACGGGCTTTTCTGAGTCCAACACCCTGATAATCAGCGCAATCATTCCCTTTGTGATAATAGCATCACTATCAGCACTAAAATGAACACGGCCATCAGCGTCCACAGTAGCATGAAGCCATACTTTGCTCTGACAACCTCGAATCAAGTGTTCGTCGTCCTTGTTCTCCTTCTCTATTAATGGCAAGTCCTTTCCGAGTTCAATGATGTACTCGTACTTCTGCATCCAGTCTTCAAACATTGAAAACTCCTCTACTATCTCTTGCTGTTTATGCTCAATATTCATCGATATCCTTTATTAACGCAGCATAGAATTTGCCTTTTTCAATGCTTCTATAAAGCGCTCTACATCCTCTTCATTATTGTAAAATGCTAAGGACGCTCGCACTGTTCCATTCACTTTAAAACGATCCATTAATGGCTGGGTGCAATGATGCCCTGTACGAACGGCAATGCCCATCTGATCAATCAAAGAGCCAATATCAAATGGATGCAGCCCTTCTATTACAAAAGAACTCAAAGAAGATTTTTGTTTAGCCGTTCCAATCATTCTCAAACCATCTATTTCCAATAGCCTTTGCTCTTGCATTAAATGCAATTCATTTTCTCTAGCTGCAATGGTTTCCATTCCAATGCTGTCCAAATAATCCAAAGCAGCGCCAAAGGCAATCACACCAGCTATGTCAGGGGTTCCTGCTTCAAATTTATGAGGGAGTGTATTAAAAGTAGTGCCCCTGAAACTAACTTGTTCAATCATTTCCCCACCGCCTCTAAATGGTGGGAAAAATTCTAACCACTTCTCCTTGCCATAAAGCACTCCTGTTCCTGTTGGTCCGCACATTTTATGAGCCGAAAACGCCATGAGATCACAATCCAAATCTTGCACATTCAGGTTCATGTGAGCGGCACTCTGAGCTGCATCCATCATAAACAATGCTCCATATTCATGGGCCATTCTAGCCATTTCTTTCACTGGATTCAAAGTGCCTAGTGAATTAGAAATATGAACCACAGAAACTACTTTAGTCTTCTCATTTAATAATTTGCGGTAGGCATCGATGTCAAGTGTGCCATTGTCTAAAACTGGTATCACCCTTATCACCGCACCTTGCCTTTCAGCCATCATTTGCCATGGAACAATATTGCTGTGGTGTTCCATTTCCGACAAAATAATCTCGTCTCCTGCATTGATCATAGAATGGCCAATAACAGTTGCTACTAAATTGATGGAGTCTGTTGTTCCAGAGCTGAAAATTACTTCATGCTTTGAAGCGCCAATGCGTAGAGCCAACTTCTCACGAACAGATTCAAACATTTCTGTCGCCAGATTAGCCAAATGATGCGCTCCCCGATGAATATTCGCGTTGAAGTTGCTGTAATAATTGCTAATGGAATCTATTACTTGCTGAGGCTTCTGACTGCTTGCGGCGTTATCGAGATAAACAAGTGGAAATCCGTTAACCTTCGTTTTTAAAATCGGGAAATCATCCCGTACTTTCATGAAATCGGTGCTGGTTTTATGTCCTGCTTCGGCAATCATCACAGAATTATATTTCCGGCAATTTCGCTAAGTCCCATTTTCTCGTATGCATACTCGCGTAATGCCGCATTGTCTAGTTTCTCTATCACTTCTCCAACAAATGCCTTCACCAAAAGTTTCATGGCATCGTTCTCTTCTATGCCTCTTGTGCGTAAATAAAAGAGCGCATCTTCATCAAATTGTCCAGTTGTGCTGCCATGACTGCATTTTACATCATCAGCATAGATTTCAAGCTCCGGTTTGGAATTCATGCTCGCATCATCACTCAAAACTAAGTTGGAATTGCTTTGATATGCATTGGTATGTTGAGCATCTGGCCTCACAAAGACTTTTCCGTTAAAAACACCGTTTGATTTTCCATCCACCATTCCCTTGTATAACTCATTGCTTTGACAATCGGGAGCGATGTGATCAACGCAAGTATGGTTATCAACGTGCTCTTTTCCATCCAACTGATAAGCCCCGTTCAAATTTGCTTCTGCATTAGGACCTATTATCGTAATGTTCAGGTTGTTTCTTACCCAATCTGAATCGCTACTCAAAGTGTTAAAATAAGAGCGACTATCTCTGGATTGTTGAACTTCATGGGTCCAAATCTGAAAACAATTTCTGTTTTCAAATTCAAAATGTGTAAACTTCAATTCGGCATTGTCAGCAACAAATATTTCCGATACCCCATTGATCAAATTCTGAGTATTGGATTTAATTTTTGCTCTCAAAATGATTTCGGCTGAAGCACTTTTTTCCAAAATAATTAAATTTCTTGGTTGAACCAATGCTTGATCAGCATTCAATTCAATCAAAATCTCAATAGGCGAATCGACTTTTGTGTTTTTAGGCACGTATAAAAAAATCCCGTTCTGTGCCCACGAAGCATTCATTGCCGAAAAAATGTCTTTTTCAGTTTTATGGATGCTGCCAATATATTGTTCCACCAATTCAGGATAGCGCTCAGAAGCAGTCTTTAAATCACAGAGTATTACACCCGGGTTTTCAGACTTTATTTTTGAATGTTCGGCAGAAAAATGTCCGTTCGAAATGCGTATTTGATGTGCAAATAATCCAGGTATCTCACTTATATCGAAAGCCTTAGCAGCTTTAAATCCGAAATTCCCACCTGAAATTTTCGCGGTGCGGCTATACTTCCAATCTTCCGTGCGGGAATTAGGAAAGTTCAGCATTTCGAGAACTCGTTTACCCTTGGCTCCTAAAACAGGCAAAAACTCCTGAAAAGAATCAGCAGAAACACTTTCCGAAATCGCTTTCAAAAATCCGGTTTTCTCTAATCCGGCGGTTTGACTAATCGTACTTTCAGGCATTAACTTCTTCTTTAATCCAATCGTATCCGCGACTTTCTAGTTCAAGCGCGAGTTCCTTGGTTCCACTTTTCACAATTCGACCTTTGTACAATACATGCACAAAATCAGGAACGATATAATCCAACAATCGCTGATAGTGAGTAATAACAAGAAACGATCGCTCTGCATTTCGCATGGAGTTCACACCATTTGCCACGATTCTTAATGCGTCAATATCAAGACCGCTATCTGTTTCGTCAAGAATAGCGAATTTAGGATCAAGCATCGCCATTTGAAATATCTCATTGCGCTTCTTTTCACCACCTGAAAATCCTTCATTTACTGAACGATTTGCAAGTCGGCCATCCAACTCAACAAGTGCGCTTTTTTCTTTAACTAATGCAAGAAAATCTTTTGCTGTAAGCGTTTCCTTTCCTGCATATTGATACTGAGCCTTGAGAGCGGCTTTCAAAAAATTCATATTGCTAACTCCCGGAATTTCTACCGGATATTGAAATGCAAGAAATAAGCCTTCTCTGGCTCTTTCCTCTGGCGACATTTCAAGCAAATTTTTTCCTTCAAAAACCACTTCACCACCGGTTACTTCGTAATCCTCTTTACCGGCAAGTACCGATGCAAGAGTGCTTTTTCCGGAACCATTTGGCCCCATAATAGCGTGTACCTCTCCCGGCTTGATGTCGAGGTCAAGTCCTTTCAATATATCATTCCCGGCAATTCGGGCCTGTAAATTCTTAATATGAAGCATGTCTGCTTAATTTCTAAATTTGTTTTTTAACCTACGCTACCTTCTAGTGAAATGGCTAGCAATTTTTGAGCTTCCACTGCAAATTCCATCGGAAGTTTATTCAGCACTTCTTTGGCATAACCATTCACAATTAAGCTAATGGCTTGCTCTTCATCAATTCCACGCTGAAGACAATAAAATATCTGATCTTCTCCAATTTTCGAAGTTGTGGCTTCGTGCTCTACTTTAGAGCTTTTATTCTTCACTTCGATGTACGGAAAAGTATGCGCCCCGCATTTATCAGTCATAAGCAAAGAATCGCATTGACTGAAATTTCTGGAGTTTTCAGCACTTTTATTTATCTGAACGAGTCCTCTGTATGAGTTCTGACTTTCCCCAGCACTAATACCTTTAGAAATTATAGTGCTATTAGTGTTTTTTCCAATGTGAATCATTTTGGTACCGGTATCGGCTTGTTGACGATTATTGGTAACCGCAACACTATAAAATTCCCCAATCGAATAATCTCCTTTAAGTATGCAAGATGGATACTTCCAGGTAATAGCAGAGCCGGTTTCCACTTGAGTCCAGCTTATTTTGCTTCTATCCCCAGCGCATATTCCGCGTTTGGTCACAAAATTGAAAATTCCGCCTTTCCCTTCCTTATCGCCGGGATACCAATTTTGTACGGTGGAGTATTTGATTTCTGCATTTTTGTGTGCTACCAATTCCACTACAGCCGCATGCAATTGATTTTCATCACGTTGAGGTGCAGTGCAACCTTCGAGATAACTCACATAACTATCTTCATCAGCTATAACCAACGTTCTTTCAAACTGCCCTGTTCCAGATTCGTTGATTCTAAAATAAGTAGAAAGCTCCATTGGACAGCGAACTCCTTTAGGGATAAAGCAGAATGAACCGTCGGTAAAAACCGCTGAATTCAAAGCTGCATAAAAGTTGTCTGTTCTTGGAACAACTGAACCTAAGTATTGCTGAATCAATTCAGGATGTTCTTTTATTGCGTCGCTCATCGAACAGAAAATAATTCCTAGTTCTCCCAACTTTTCTTTAAACGACGTAGCAACTGATACGGAATCAAGCACGAAATCCACAGCAACACCCGACAAACGCTTCTGCTCTTCGAGTGAAATACCGAGTTTTTCCATGGTGCGGCGCAATTCGGGGTCAATCTCATCTATGCTATTGTACTTGACTTTGCTCTTAGGAGCTGAGTAGTACGAAATCGCTTGAAAATCCGGTTTTTTATAGTGAACATGAGCCCATTCAGGCTCTATCATTCCACGCCAGATTTTAAATGCTTCCAGTCTCCATTTCAAAAGCCACTCTGGCTCTTCTTTTTTCGCTGAAATGAAGCGAATAGTGTCTTCCGTCAAACCGGCCGGAGCTTTGTCTGACTCAATATTTGTCGTAAATCCGAACTCGTATTCCTTGTTCGTTACGTGATCTAATAATTCGTCGCCTTCGTAAGCCATACCCTTGTTTAAATCGAAAAGCTTTCGCCACAACCACAAGTTCGGTTGGCATTAGGGTTTCTGAATTCAAAGCCCTTCCCATTGAGGCCTCCACTGTATGCCAGCTCGGTGCCAATCAGGTATAAAAAACTCTTGCGGTCAACTACCACTTTTACTCCGTTATCTTCAAAAACCTGATCGCCATCTAGCATTTGCTGATCAAAAATCAGCTCATACATCAATCCCGAACATCCTCCCCCCTTCACTCCAACTCTAACAAAAGAGCTCTCAGAATGGCTATCCTGACCCAAAAGGATCATTACTTGCTCGCGGGCACTGTCGTTTACTTTAATCATATCTCTCGTTCTTCCTTAATTAACAGTCATTATCAAAGCTTGTTGCAAAGATAAGGTTTTAATTTAGATTTGATCTAAATAACAATTGGAAATAGCCCCCAATAACGCTTTGTATCTTAAGTTACGATTAAGATTTTAATATTCAGGTGCTTTGTACCTTTGCGCTATGAACGAAAGAAGAACAGAAATAAGTGAATTCGGCGAATTCGGATTGATCAATCATTTGACAAAGAATTGGCCTATGTTCAGAAAAGAAAGTTTGAAGGCCGTTGGCGATGATGCTGCGGTATTAGACAGCAGTGATCAAATTACACTTATTAGCACCGATATGCTGGTTGAGGGGGTACATTTTGATCTTTCTTACAGCCCCCTCAAGCATTTGGGTTACAAGGCTGTTGTGGTGAATTTGAGTGATATATGCGCAATGAATGGGGAACCTCATCAAGTGTTAGTTTCACTAGCCATCAGCAACCGTTTTCCGGTTGAAGCATTGGAGGAACTCTATTTCGGTATCAAACAAGCGTGTCAGAATTATAAAGTGGACTTGATTGGCGGGGATACTACTACATCTCGTTCAGGACTCGTGATTTCTGTTACCGCAGTAGGTAAAGCTGAAAAAGGAAAAGAAGTTTACCGAAGTGGGGCCGCCATGAATGAATTATTAGTAGTAAGCGGGGATCTTGGCGCCGCATACATGGGTTTGCAAATTTTAGAAAGGGAAAAATCCGTTTATCAATCTTCCCCCGAAGTTCAGCCCGACTTAAACGGAGCCGATTATATCTTGGAAAGACAATTGAAACCAGAGGCGCGAGTTGATGTCAAAATATACCTCAAAGAATTAGGCATAGAACCCACCAGCATGATCGATATTTCGGATGGACTTTCATCAGAGGCAATTCACTTAGCGAAGGCTTCAGGATTGGGTTTGAGTATTTATGAAGAAAAGATTCCAATAGATAATTT
>JBDNHP010000426.1:0-2880 GCA_041688765.1 Flavobacteriales bacterium | reverse complement strand
TCATCGTTATCTGTCCATCTGAATTTTACACATTGATCATTTTTGATGGAGATCAATTCAGCACTTTCAGAATCTCCTTCCCAAAAAAAAGTATAGGTATTGCCTTTTACATTAACATCGTCAGCAAACCATTCAGCAAGTCCACTAGGTGTGCTCAGACATTGAAAAATTATTTTCTCCGATGCGTTAATCAGGTATTCTTTCTGAAATTTTACTCTTTGCATACTATCTTAAAATGATCTTAACTTCATCGCAATATACGAACATGAAATCAATATTGCTGCCAGATCGAAAATCTTGCTTTCAGATATTTCGTGGATTTGACTTTAAAATGAAAAAAAAATTATCTTTGCGCCCCAATTGGCGAGGTAGCTCAGCTGGTTAGAGCGCATGATTCATAATCATGAGGTCGGGGGTTCAACCCCCCCTCTCGCTACAGCAACGAAGGAGACAGAAGAAATTCTGTCTTTTTTTTTGAGCATAATAATGCTAAATTATTAGAACTAATCCTTTAAATCCGAACATTTGTTTCCATTTATTTCAATATGCTTCTTTGTGTTTTAATACGCCGTTTTCATCATAATTTAGCCCAATGGACGAGCACTTCCTCCGACAAATGATGATTGCGAAAATCGAAGAGTTTCGCATGTATCATCAACAATACGAAAGCCTTGTTAAACCGCGACTCGACTTTATCGAGCTCCACTTAGAAGCATCGGAGAAGTCTGATTTCAAGCAATTTATAATCGAACGTCCGGATCTGGAACAATGGAGCGAAGATATTATTCATGAAATCAATCATCGCACCGAAATGTTACAAAGCTATTATGCTCATGCTTTGGAATCGTATAAAAAGGAAGGTGAATTAGGAAAAGGAATGCTAATAACTCATGATGGTATCACTGTTCAAAGGATGCACTTGCTGCATGGCACCGTTGTATTATCCATTGGTTACAATTCCGAAGCAAAGGTGCTTGATGTAGAATTCAGCAACCACAAAGTATATCGTTATTTTGAGGTGCCTGAACAAATTCTTGAACACATCAACAAAGACAAAGCCGGCTCTGGTTTGAACCGGCTTGTAAAAGGGAAGTTTAGAACAGAATGTATTCGAAACTAATCAATCGTCGCCTTCAGCTTCGAGTCTTTTGATTTCTTCATCCAGAATCTCTTCAACAGCTTTGCGAGTGGCCTCATTCATTTTCTCATCAAGCTTAGCCTGTTTCTTCATAAAACGAAACATGGCACTCTTTTTAACTTCATAAACCATGTAAACAGTATAATCGCCTGTTTCCTGATTTAGGTATTTCTCTTGTCCAATTTTTCGAATATCTGCCAATTGGGTATTCATTACCTGACGAGAAAGACTTTGAAATTTTTCGGTAATCTCTTCATTGCTACCAAAACCGGTTTCCGATGCATATTGATCCGATACATTTTTCATAGTCGTTCCAATTTGTCCGGCCAATTCAGTCTTAGCATCCATATCAGCTTTGCTCTCCGCAATATTGTCTTTTATGCTGACTCCTTTTCCAACAGCCCTAAAAAAGCGATTATTTGATTCATAAGCGGAGCCGCTAAATGGTTCTTTTACTTTTTCGCCAATCGCTGGAGCGGTGCTTTTACAGGCTGCCAATAAGGCTACTCCGGCTATAATGAGGAGTTTATTGAATGAAATACTCATTTTGAATCTTATTATTTTGTTGCAATACTATAAAAATCGTGCCACTCACTTACGAACTGAAATGACAGCAGAATAAATCCCTTCTTGCTGAACCAATTGCATTTTAGCAGTTTCTCCGCCTTGCTCATCTTCCGCGAGAATGGCTTTTCCACTAAAAACAGATTTAAGTTTGGCATCAAGCGGTCCTGAAGCACTGTTCAATTGTTTGTTAATTTCGGGGTAATTCAATGGTTTAGGACTCACTACAAGCGCAAATCTATCTTCGTTCCCTGTTTCATCAGGATAATAGGAATGATCCTTCGGAAAAAGTCGAGCGCCGGTAATACCGCAATATGGCGAGTGTTTGGCCGTATATGGAAACAACACAGTGGTGCTTCCATCGGCTTCCTCTCCAAATACATATACATAACATGGTAAAGAGTTACTGAATTCGATTTTAAAGAGTTCTTCTGTTTTGAGTTTATCTCGGGTGATGAATTTACCCGGAGCTTGAGCTTCTAGGGGCACAAGCCCCTTGTCATTCAATCGAATTCCCATTTTAATTTCATTCTTTGTTCCTCTTGGTGCATTGCTGTCGCCCATTGGATAAATACCATAAGCCTCTTTTACGAAGTAGTCAAAGTCCTTGTACCTTAACCAAAACATTCCACGATCACCCCAGTTTTCGCCCCAGGAATTCATCACTCTAAAAGATCCACCCTCGAAATAATCATCATATCCAATAACACACATGGCATGACCGCCAAAATTGCGCATGTTATAATCATCGGCCTGCGGAATCCAAACTTCTTGTCCTTCCATTTCTCGCATAAACGTTCCGCCAACCATCATTCCGATCACCACTGGTGCGCCTTGCGAGAGATTTTGTTTGATGGCCAGCATATCAACGGCGTGATCATCGCCACCCATGGTTAATCGGTTGTAACCATCGATGGTAAATTCTTTGGCTTCTGCAAGATCCTGACCACGAGGAGTATTATCGCAACTGGAATCATCATAAGGAAACTCAGTCAATGGTAATACGCCTCCATTTTGAAGCTTTTTCATTGCATCAGGCAAATAGGAACCCTGACAACCATCTAGCTTAATCTGATTATACAGAAAGGAAGGGGAGAAGGCAATTTTATCCGGATTTTCTCCGGTTTCACGAGAATGTAGAATGGTTCTCGCGGCATAAGCACTTGCCCAGGCCACAC
>JBDNHP010000425.1:0-5633 GCA_041688765.1 Flavobacteriales bacterium | reverse complement strand
GCCAACTGGCATCGACCATGAGCGTTCCTGGTATTTACCAAGGCCATCAGCATCCATTTCACGCAAATCCGTTTCGAAAACATAATCGCGGCGAATCTGAACCGACTGATCTGCATTTTGAGCATTTTCAGCCAAATCTCGAATCGTACCATCACTCCAGTAATGATATTCCCGACCTTCGGCATCGTATTTATCGGTTTTCGAAAGAAATTCGAAACTGCCGATACCTATAGATACCCAAGGCTCCACAAAGCGATCCGGTTTTAAAAAATGTCCGAAATTATACGAGAGACTCGCCGAACCAGATCGCACTTGCGACTGGAAATTGAATCTTCTTGTAGCATTAATTTCGTTAACATTCATAGTTCCGAAAACAGACTCCAAGCGCAATGAAAGGAAATGATTCAGTTCATTAGTGAGGCTGATGGAATAGGCGAAATCACTGGAGAGCGGACTATATCCTTTCATATCTCCACCCACATCCCCAAAGAAGGTGAATGTTCCAATGCCAAGGCCTAATCTTGGACGAAGTTCAAAGAGTTCTTTAGAAGAACTTTTCGTGTTAATTTCTGGTTCGCTGTACTGCGCATATAATGCATGTGCAGAGAACATTAAGATGATAATTGATAGTCTTTTCATAGCGAAAAGTGAATTGTTTCGCTGTTTATTACGCTACCTGTGCTAAAAGGGTTACAATTTGAATTTTATTTTGACTTAAACTATTGATAATCAATAAAATAAAAATACAAATATTTACTACTTTAAAAATTGATTTAAGCGAATTTTAAGCAATGCATTATAGCCAAAAGGCACATTTTAGCATCTAATGAAGTATTCATCAACACCCCGCCGGATTATCAACCCGTATCGATTTTTGAACTAATTCCCCTGTTTTCTTATTATTCTCGGTGATTCTGATAAAATAATGACTGATCCTTACAGCACTATTATTTTCATCAATCGTTTCGGCATCTTTAATACCTTGATAACAAATTTCGCTGCATTGATTGGAAACAGCTTTTTTAATTTCTGTTAAATCAAATTTTGGAAATTGATGGCGTTCTTGCTGTGAATATCTTTTACATTTATACTCGCCTTTTGGTGTTTTTTGAAGAGAGGTCCATTCAGAAGTAAAGTGTTTCCAATCGTGTAATTCACACTGTTTTTCATCACCATAAACAAGCATGTTCGTTTCAAAACTTTGTTCAACAAGTACATTTTCCAAAACTCCTTCAGTTATACCTAACAACTTGTTCTTCCAGATTTTTTCTGGCTGCAATATCGATATTGACAATATTGCTAGCAGTGCTAAGTGGAGCGCCATCATTGTTCCATATTTCTAAACCACTTATTACAACTGAAAATTCTTTGAAGTTAATTCGTGCTGCGGAAATTTTTGTATTCTAGTCAGAATAATTGTTATCGATAAACAAGGAATATGAATGCTCTGCAACTTGCGATGTTATTGCATTTGCTCTTGTTGATGCAGCCCTTGAATCCTCTTTAATACACGCTTGTACACAAATTGCGATTAGGGCCACAAATAGGCAAAATTGGAAAGTTTTCCTAAGACCAGCGCTGTGTTGGATGATGGTAATCTACAGCGAATGTATGCGAACGAGTGGAGATGAGAGGGTGGCAGAATAGTAAAAAATGTGAAAGAACAATTGTATAAAGGTCAATGCTTTTCCGCAAAACCCAAATTCAAATCCTCGCCAAATCTCTGCCCATCACACTACCAATAGCAACGCCCATTCCGCCCATGCGAACCGCGCAAGTTACTCGCTCAGAAATCCTCTTAACAATAACACTGCGGTCTGGGCCTAATCCCAAAATTCCCGACCAAGCCATCTCAATTTTGTATGGAATTCCGGGAAGCACATATTGATCTAACAGATCAGTCAATATCTTCCGCACTTCATCCGTAGTTCCGAATTGATCGGTGTATTCTGTCGCTCCCGCAATATGTCTGCCTCCACCAACTAAAATTCTGCCATCAAGTTCCCTGAAATAAAAATAACCTCTGTCTATGTGGTAGGCAGCATTCCAAGGATTGTTGGGGATAGGGGAGGTTAGGAGTACTTGGTTTCGGGCTGGCCTCATTTCCAATTCGGGTACTAATTGTTTGGCAAAGGCGTTGGTGGCGATCAGAAATTGGGAACATTTCAATATCCCTTCTTCCAATAGCAGTTCCACTCCATCAGACTTTTCCTCATATTCCTGAATTTCAAACCCAAACCAAACCTCAATGTTCTCCGATCTACTTTTGTCCAGCAAAGCTTTCATCATTGCTCCGCTTTGCAGTTTGCCTTCGTATTTATTGAATAAGGCTCCGGTGAAGGGATTATTTTTTGGATTTTCTGTTTTATTGAAATTTTGTAGAACTCCATGAAGGGCGCTAGCTACCTTGTTCGAAATTTGTCCTCTCCCCTCTGTGCTTTTTATCCCGAATACCTCCGGTCCTACAATATCCCTCAACTTTTCATTCCATTGATGCATTGCGTTAAAACACAATTCTTTCAACCCTTCATCTTGCGGTCTGAACAACTCGAAATTGCCACATGGTTCATATCCCAAAGCATTATCGCCCAAAAGGGATCGCAAATTGTTTAAACCCTTCCAGCGCATTTCTACCAGTTTCAAAACCCCATCTTCACCTAAGGTTTTTACATCGTCCAGCATTTCACTCAAACTGCCAAAACATGCGAAACCCGCGTTTTTGGTGCTTCCACCGGAAGGAAGTTTTCCACGTTCTAAGACTAATATCCTGGCTTTAGGATGCAATTTTCTTAGTTCCAATGCGGCACACAGACCAGTTATGCCTGCGCCCGCGATAACAAATTCACAGTCAGCAATCAAACTCTTTTGTTCCCAATAACTAAAATTCATATTTTTACGTTCTAAGGATAGGACTATACAAATGGGAAATATACTTATTTTAATTCCTGCAGGATCAAGTCGTCTCAAGTTTGCACTCAGCGCATTCTTGATTTTTTTGGCATTGTGTGTAGGAGCGCAGGATGACTATTACATTTTCGGGGTGGTGAAAGACAAGGCCACTTTCAAGAAAATGGAGGGGATCGATATAACAGTTTTTAAGGATGGAAAGGAGTTTCAAACCTTTCGCACCAGCAATAGTGGAAAATTTGATTTGTACTTGCCTTTGGGTAACGATTACGTAATTCAATTTGATAAGCCCGGATTTATCTCTAAAAAGGTATCCTTAGCCACTAAAAGTATTCCTGTAGAAGACCGTGCAGGGGGCTTCGAAACCAATCTTGATATGACTCTTTTTGCTGATGTTGAAGGTTTTGACAAGTCTATTTTAGATCAACCCATTGGTAAAGCAGGCTTCAATCCTCAAACAAATGCTATGGAATTCGACTTTGAGTATACAGCTCAAATAGAAAAAGAAGTGCAAGCAGAATTAGATCGATTGGAGAAGATGGCCGGGCAGATGGGCAAACTCAAAAAAGACTTTGATGCCTTGGTTGCTGCCGGTGATAGAGACATGTTGGTTACGAAATTAGAATCAGCCATTAAAAACTATTCTGATGCTCTAAAGATTTTTAAAGACGATAAACCAGTTCAAGCTAAACTCGCTGATGCTCAGGCCAAATTTGATGCCTTAAATGCCAATGCAGCGGAAGAGCAGAAATATCAAAAACTGATTTCGGAAGGACAAGACTTTTTTGGGAAAAAGAATTACGAAGCTTCTCGCGCAAAATTTGTGGAAGCCAATACCATGAGGCCAAAAGAAAAATTGCCTCAGGATAAAATTAAGGAAATCGATGATATTCTTAAAAATAAAGCTAAACGTGAAGAGTTCGACGCACTCGTGTCACAAGGAAATGAGCGTTTTGGAAAGGCAGATTATGCTTTGTCTATTGAAAGCTATCAGGCAGCATTAGTATTGTTTCCAGATGATGCTCATTGCAAATCTCAAATAGAAAAAGCAAGAAAGTTCATAGATGATTCACTTGCCGCTGCGAAGGATAAAGCGGATAAAGAGAAACGATTTAATGACCTACTCACGCTGGCAAATCGCAATTTTAATGATAAAGTTTATCAAGACTCAAGGCGCCAGTACCAAGAAGCTCTTACCATTTTCACTGATGATAAGCATTGTAAAGATCGCGTTATAGAAATAGATAGGCTTCTTGCTGAGCTAGCTGCTAAAGAAGCTGTAGATCGTTTGGCTGCTGCGAATGACGAAGAAAAAGCGAGAATAGAACGTGAATATCAGGCACAAATTAAAGAAGGTGACACTCGTTTTACTGCTGAAAATTATGCCGATGCTAGACCATTTTATCAAGCTGCAATAGGCATCAAACCAGGCGATAAATATGCCGAGTCTCGCATCAAGCGCATTGATGAAATTATTGCAGAGTTAGCTGCCAAAGAAGCGGCTAACCGTTTAGCTTCAGCTGATAACGCTGAAAAAGAACGAATTGAACAGGAGTACCAAGCCAAAATCAGAGAAGCCGATGGATTGTTTGATTCTGAAAAGTATGAAACATCCAAAACAACCTATCAAGCTGCTTTGGCTATAAAGGATGGAGATAAATATCCTAAATCTAGAATACTGCGCATTGATGAAATAATGGCTGAACGAGAAAGAGCGGAGTTAGCTAGCAATGACGAAAATGATCGCAAGAAACAAGAAGACGAACGTTTGGCAAAAGAAAGACAGCGATTGGATGCTGAGAAATCGGAAGAAGCGGAGCGACTAAGAAGATTAGAAGAAGAGCGATCAGAGAGGGAGCGTTCGGCAAAAGCAGCCAAAGATAAGGATGAGGAAGATGAGCGTCGTCGTCGCTCTCTAACTAACACTGATTCAAGTCGTGAGGATGAGGTGGAACGCTATTACCGCGAAGCACGTCAAAGCGAAGAAGCGGCCAAATACACCACTATAGTAAAACGCAAATCCGAACAGGAATCTTTCCTAAATGAAAAAGATGGCGATGCACATGATGCTCGGATGGATAATTACGAAGAGGTTGCAAATGCCAGCGATAACATGCAGAAGATATATCGCAAAGGTTCGAATGTGCAAGATGATCAAACCCGTGACACCGCCAAAGAGATTGAGAAATGGACTTCTGATGAGGTAGAACGCAATGAGAAGTTTGGCTTTAAACGGTTGGAGAATCGTGAAAAAGCAGAAGATAAAAAAGTTCGACTTGAATCTATCATAGAAAAAGATGAGCATCGAATGAGCCGAGTAGAAGCAAGCGAACAAAAGAAGATGGAGGAGAATAGCAATCAGAACGCATACGAAAGCAGAGCATTAGCGCTTACCGGTGATAATGAATACAAGGTAAATCGTGCTAAAGAACAACAATCAGGAACTCAGGAAAGAGGATATCTCGTTTGGAATGATGGACTTGATAAGCCCGAGGAAAAAAAGAATAACGAAGAGAAGTTTCAGCAAGACGCCAAAAAAGCTTCGACTGAACGGCTAAATAATACCACCGATAAAAAAGAAAAGCAAAAGGATGAATTCATCAGTTTTTCTGAAGGTAAGGATGTGAAGGCTTCGGAAAACCAAAAATCAGTTGACCTAAAAAAGGAAAGCGTAGATAATTTTAATGATGTGCGTGCAAAAGAGTCGGAATTTAAACGTGATGCCG
>JBDNHP010000424.1:0-5239 GCA_041688765.1 Flavobacteriales bacterium | reverse complement strand
GTCAGGATATCGGCGAATAGGAGAGGTGAAGTGGCTATAATACTCAAATGATAAGCCGAAGTGACCAATGTTCTGTGTGCTATATTCGGCCTTGGCCATGGAGCGAATACACATTTGTTTGATGATGTCTTCTTCGGGTTTGTCTTTAGATAAATCAAGTAATGTTCTCAACAAGGGCAAAGCTTCGTTGCTTCCTTTTGGCAATTCGTAACCAAAGCGGGAAACGAATAGTTTTAATTGTGCCAACTTAGTATCAGAAGGCTTGTCGTGGATTCTATAAACAAATGTTTTTGGCTTTTTTTCGCCGGTTTTGCCCACAAATTCAGCCACTTTCCTATTAGCTAAAAGCATGAAGTCCTCAATCAATCGGTTGGAATCACGCATTACCTTGGTATAGACGAAAATAGGACTGCCTTCTTCATCTAATTTGAATTTAACTTCTTCTGTGTCGAAGTCAATTCCACCTAAAGCCATTCGTTTATTGCGCAAAACTTTGGCCAAACGATCTAATTCCAAAATGGCTTCTGAATGATCTCCATTGCCGGTTTCAATAACGGCTTGTGCCTCTTCGTAGCTAAATCTGCGGTCGGAGTGAATTATTGTTCTTCCAAACCACTCAGACATTATATTGGCATCGCTATCCATTTCGAACACCGCCGAAAAACAAAGTTTGTCTTCATTGGGCCGGAGTGAACAAAGTTCGTTCGATAGAACTTCCGGTAACATTGGCACGACACGATCAACCAAATAAACGGAAGTTGGCCTTTCAAATGCTTCCTTCTCAAGCAAAGTACCAGGCAACATATAATGTGCTACATCGGCAATATGTATACCTATTTCAACATTGGCATTGCTTAGTTTTTTGAACGAAAGGGCATCGTCAAAATCTTTAGCATCTTCAGGATCAATAGTAAATGTTAAAGTTTCTCTAAAATCTCTTCGCCTCTTTATTTCTGAAGCCGAAATGCTTCTGTTAATCTGATCAGCCTCATCTAAAACCTCTTTTGGGAATATGTATGGCAAACTATATTCTTCCAGAATGGCGTGCATTTCTACATCATGCTTACCTGGCTCTCCGAGAACGCGAACTACTTTTCCGGTAGGATTGTCTTTGCCATCCTTCCACTCCAGTAATTCAACCACTACTTTTTCACCATTCACCGCATCATTTAATTCAGATAGCGGAATATAGAAATCGAGGTGAATTTTTGAATCTGTTGGCAATAAAAAGGCGTGATTGGCAGATATTTCCAGAACGCCAACATATCGGTCTCTTGCTCGCTCAAGTACTTTAATTACTCTTCCTTCAGGCCTCCGGGCAAAAGGGTTTAGGCTTACTTCTACACGATCGCCCCAAAATGCGGTTCCGGTTTTATCTTTTGGAATTTCGATGTCTTTGTCTCTTCCATCAATCATCACAAATCCACGACCTTGACGTGTAATTTGAATTATCCCTTCCAAATTGGAGCTTTCTTGCTCAGTGAGAAGAAATTTTCCATGTTCTATTTCTTTAAGCGTACCGCTGGTTTCGAGCTCTTTTAAAACTTCGTAAACGACTTTGCGCATTTCTGGACTGTCTATGCCGAGAGTAGAGGCAACTTGCTTGTGATTTAAAGGTTTTTTGGGTAAAATATTAAATACATTAAGTATTTCCTTCCTCAAATCCCTTTTGAAATTTCCTTTAGATCCGCTTTTGTGATTTTTTCTTCCCATTTCGAATACAAGTTATAAATAAACGGAGACCATTTTAAGGCATTGGTGGATTAAAATGATTCCAAATTTTAACAGCTAGTTTTTTACTGATAGATTTTTCCAATTCTTCCATACTGGCCTTACTCACAACATCAGTAGAGCCGAAAGTTCTGATGAGTTCTTCGGCTGTTTTTTGGCCCACCCCATCAATTTCAGTGAGCATAGTTTTCAATGCGTCTTTACTTCTTCTGTCGCGATGATGTCCCAAACTGAATCGGTGGGCTTCATTTCTCAGTTGTTGAATCAGGCGCAACGACTCCGATTTTTTGTCGATATAAACAGGAAGAGTATCACCCGGAAAATATATTTCTTCGAGTCGTTTGGCTATACCAATTAGTGTGACTTTACCTCGAATGCCAAGTTTTTCGAAAATGGATACCGCCGAGCTGAGTTGGCCTTTTCCCCCATCTATAATCACTAATTGCGGTAATTCTGCACCTTCTTCAATTAAGCGACTATATCTTCTGTGCACCACCTCTTCCATAGACGCAAAATCATTTGGACCCTGAACTGTTTTAATGTTGAACTTGCGATAATCGTTTTTGCTTGGTTTTGCGTTTTTGAAAACCACACATGCTGATGCCGGGTTGCTTCCCTGAATGTTCGAATTATCAAAACATTCAATATGCACAGGCAGATCTTTCATGTAAAGATCTTTTTGCAAGGTTTGCAAGATTCTTTTTTGATTTTCTTCCGGATCTGTTGCTTCCGTTTGTTTTTGCTTATCGCGCATGTAGTAATGCGCGTTTCTGTCTGAAAGCTCTAACAGTTTGTGTTTGTCGCCACGTTGTGGAATTTGAAATAGTACACCAGGGAGTTCAATTCCTGGGTCAAAGGGAACCAATGTTTCGGAAGATAAACTGTTATATCGCTCCCTCAATTCAATAATGGCAAAAGCGAGTAACTCTTCATCTGTTTCTTCCAGTTTTTTCTTTATTTCAAGGGTGTGTGACTGCACAATTGCACCCGAATTCACTTTTAGATAATTAACGTACCCACTACCTGTATCGCTACAAATACTAAATACATCAACATTGTGAATAGAAGGATTTACCACGGTACTTTTGGCCTGAAAACTCTGTAAAACATCAATCTTAGTCTTTAATTCGTGAGCATTTTCGAATTGATAATTTTCAGAAGCACTTCGCATGTGTTCTTTCAATTCTTTTATTAAATCACTGATGTTACCTTTAATAATTTGACGAATTGATTGAATATTGGTATTATAAATATCTTCCTCCATTTTGGCTACGCAAGGACCTAAACAATTGCCGAGGTGATACTCCAAACAGACTCTGAATTTTCCTGCTTTTATATTCTCTTGGCTGAGTACATAGCTGCAATTCCGCAATGGGTAGAGCTGTTTTATTAGGCTGAGCAAGGCCCTCATCATTTTCACAGAGGCATAAGGACCGTAATATTCAGAGCCGTCTTTTATTAGATTGCGAGTAGGATAAACCCTAGGAAAACGCTCTTTTTTAATAACAATCCAAGGATAGGTTTTATCGTCTTTGAGTTGAATATTATAACGTGGTTGGTGCTTCTTTATAAGGCTGTTTTCGAGAAGCAGAGCATCAAGTTCGGTATCAACAACGATGTATTTGATATCATGGATTTTCTTTACTAGTAAACGAGTCTTCCCATTTTCATATCGGTTTTTATTGAAATAGGAAGATACACGCTTGCTTAAATCCTTGGCCTTACCTACATAGAGTAAGGATCCGTCTTTATCATAGTATTGATAAACTCCCGGGTTATTGGGCAGTCTTCTCAAACTATCTTTAATATGTTCCGGAGTTTCCACGGCTCAAATTTACAACGGGACAGCAGCATTCAGTACCTTTGTGCCATGGTATTTGTAACGGGCGGCTCAGGACTTGTAGGATCTCATCTTTTACTGGCACTTTGCAGAACCGGTAAAAGTGTGAAGGCCTTGATCCGAGATGGCGCGGCAAAGCTTGATATAAAGGCAATTTTCAACTTTTGGGAGCCCGAACACGCTGATATTTATTTTGGCAGAATAAGTTGGGTTATAGGCGACATTCTTGAAATTGATTCCCTAGAGGAGGCTATGTTGGGCTGCAATGAAGTGTATCATACGGCTGCTTTGGTATCTTTTCATCCGCTTGATCATCGGCAAATGGAAAAAGTGAATGCAGAGGGCACGGCGAATGTGGTTAATATGGCACTGCATTATGCTGTTGAGCATTTTTGCTTTGTAAGTTCGGTCGCTGCCATTGGTCGCACAAAGAATGGTCAGCAGATCAATGAATCGGGGGAGTGGAAAACATCGCCTTTAAATTCGAAATACGCTATTACAAAGTATACGGCTGAATGTGAGGTTTGGAGAGGCATGGAAGAGGGGTTGAATGTAGTTGTACTTAATCCTGGACTGGTCTTAGGTCCTGTGCGAAATTACCGAAGCAGCGCATCCATTTTTGGAAAGATTAAAAATGGCTTTTCATTTTATCCTGAAGGGGGTACCGGTTTTGTAGATGTGCGAGATGTGGCTGACGCGATGATTAACCTTCGTGATGAGTCCTGGGGGAATCGATTCATTTTGGTTTCCGAAAATATCAGCTATCGGGAAGTGTTTAGCAGAATTGCGAGAGGATTCAAATTGAAAGAGCCACATATCGAAGCCAAATCCTGGATATTGAAATTGGGTTGGAGGCTTTTTGCATTGAAAGATTTGGTATTCAGAACTAAATCGGGCATTACTAAAGAAAGTGCGCGTAATGCAGGATTCACCTATTATTACAGCTCAGAAAAAGTTGAAAAAGTACTCGGTAGAAAGTTAAGGACAACGGAACACATTATTGAAGAAAGTTGTCGGTTTTTTACTGATCAGCATTGAGCTCCTTTCCTCCTGCCTCTTCTTCCATTTTCGTGAGATTATTGATCACCTGATCGTAAATAACCATCATATTATCTGGACGTGAAGCCCAGTAATTATAGCTTTTTTCGAAAGTTTCTCGACTTATATTGTGCTTAACAAAAACCTGTTCATAATACTCAGCGGTCATCACTGTTGGATCATCTTCTCGCAACATTTTTTGATTGCTAACCGCTTCAAGCAAATGCACATCAGTCATGATGGTGGAGAAGACTTCAATCGGGATGATGTCTGCAGGCGCAGGCTCTATCTCTGCTTCATTATTAGAGGCGCAGGAGAATAATACAGTGATAAATATAAAAAGAGAGATTCTCATTAATTCAAGGGTTCAAAATGAAGTCGTTTTCCCTGTTTAGATTCATCAAATACCCCTTCATTGTAAGCCAAATGTCCGCTAACCCAGGTTTTTTTAATTTTTGAACTAAATGTTTGACCTTCAAAGGGCGACCATCCGCATTTATAAAGAATGTTTTCCTTAGACACTTTCCAAGGCTCTTGAGGATTAACGAGAACTAAATCGGCGTAGTATCCTTCCCGTATATATCCTCTTTCTTTAATTCTGAAACAATCGGCTACACGGTGGCTCCATTT
>JBDNHP010000423.1:0-2601 GCA_041688765.1 Flavobacteriales bacterium | reverse complement strand
TCACAATCAAAAAGGGTGAAACATTTGCCTTGGTTGGTGCTTCAGGTGGGGGAAAATCGACTTTGGCCAACTTGCTTTCTCGTTATTATGACGTTGTTTCAGGACAAATCTTGATCGATGGAATTGATATTCGTGATTATGTTTTAACTGACGTGAGGCATTTGATGGGTATTGTTACTCAAGATTCCATCTTATTTAATGATAGCGTTAAGAACAATATTACGCTAGGATTAGATATGGAAAATGAATTGGGAGTTATTCACGCTGCCCAAATTGCAAATGCAGAGGAGTTTATTGTTGAATTGCCTGGTAAGTATGATTTCAATGTTGGCGACGGCGGGAATAAGCTCAGCGGCGGACAAAAGCAAAGGCTGTCCATTGCAAGGGCTTTGTTTAAAAATCCGCCAATTCTGATTTTGGATGAAGCAACGTCAGCGCTCGATACCCGGAGTGAGAAGCTTGTGCAGGAGGCGATAACTAATTTGATGAAAAGCAGGACTTCGCTCGTTATTGCTCATCGTTTGAGTACCATTCAACATGCAAATCAAATCTTGGTTATTAAAGATGGAGTTATTGTAGAACAAGGCAGTCATCAGCAGCTAATGGAACTCGACGGAACATATCGCTCCTTGGTGGAGCTTCAGCAGTTTGATTGATGATCGCCAGAATATGAATCAACGCGACTTTTTGATTTCCGCATTCTCTCCTTCATATTTGATAAACATGTGCAGCCAAAGTGATCGGCTGAGTCTGTATAAATATGGAAAGAGTAACAGTAAGGTTATAATTCCACTGATGAAAAATGTTAATGGACTCTCAAAAAAAGAGAAGGAAATCAATCCAATAGCATCAAAGGTTATAAGTGCCACGAGTACTGCAACCCAAACCGCAACAGTAAGCGCATAACTCATATAAGCCGCCCCGAAGAAAAATCCGGGCTCGCGTTTAAAATCTTCTCCACAGTGAGGGCAAGAAGAATGCATCTTGTTCAACTGGGATAAATGGTATGGATTAGGATCTTCAAAAATGCCATCTTGACGGCAGCGTGGGCATTTCATCCAGAGGATTGAGTATAACACTGAGATCTTTTTCGACATGCTACAAAGGTAGCTTTGTAAAGGAACTATGGAAATAACTTATTGTACAAAATAGCTGAGTGTAACAAATCGAATCTTGCCGCGTCTTTAATTTGTAAACCGGTTACATCATCATCAATTAAAAACAAAACCAATGAAAAAGACATTTTTAGCATCCGCATTGCTCGTTTGCGGAATATTTACTCAAGCCCAAGACAATGCCATAGTGAAGCATTTTGCTACTTGGCAAAACGATGCAAGATTCACCAAAGTGACTGTAAGTCCAGCTATGTTTGAGCTTTTTGAGAATCTCGATGCCGAATCTCCAGAAGAAAAGGAGCTTTTGGATGCAATAAAGGACATCAAAGGCATGTCTGTGCTTTCATGCGATGATTGCGGTACTCCAAAAGAGATGTATAATACGGCACTTTCAACTGTATCCAAACGATTTGAAGAACTCATGCTTATTCAGGATGGAAATGTTACAGTTGATATCCTCATCCGCGAAAATGCAGGAATTGTACAGGAACTGCTTTTTGTGGTAGCAGAAGAGAAATCATTTGTTGTGGTAGATATTTGGGGCGAAGTTGATCTCAAACAGGTAATGAAATTTACCAAAACGATAGCTTCAACCGATTTGCCAGACATCGCAGCAGAAAATTTGGTAGCTGCCAAAAAAGTCAAAATCTATCCGAATCCGGTTCAAACCAATCAGGATTTAACCCTCGAAGTTGATGCTGAGATGCTTGGAAAGGAATGCGTTATTTATGATCTCCAAGGAAAAGAACGCAAACGAATTCGCATCGATAGAAGCCCAATGCGCATTCCGGTGCAAGGATTAAGCAGCGGGCAATACGTGCTAAGTATTTGGGATAATTCAATAAAAATCACAAGTCACAGTATATCAGTGATTTAACGAATAATTCATTATTTTTCAAATATCCCAGATGCTTTATTGGCATATGAACAGAACCAAATTAGTTTACAGACGTCAATTTGGTTACGAATAAATGAAATAACGTTTAGTCGTGAAAAGCTCTTCAGTGAAATACAACGTGAAAATATAACGAATTATAAATATATTAGAACCACACCTGGTAGAATTTTATTACATAAAATGCTCGAAAAAAATCTCTATTTATAAATACGATATATCTTATGAAAAAAAATTTCAAATTTAAAAATTATATTTTTAGTAAAAACGAATTAAAAAATGTTATTTATGATGCTTTTCTAAATTATGGAATACGCCGTGCTACGCTTTTAGCGGACGAAATGAAGGGATTAGGATTTAATTATGCTACAAAAGCCGGAATTTCCATTAGCGTAGAGGATTTAAAAATACCTCCTACTAAACAAAATTTATTACTAAATTCACAACGTGAAATTCTAAATTCTGATTTAGCTTATACACGAGGGGAAATAACCTCAGTTGAACGCTTTCAAAAAATAATTGATACATGGAATAATACAAGTGAAACGTTAAAGATGAGTTTAGTTGACTTTTTTCGTAAGACGGATCCCT
>JBDNHP010000422.1:0-9935 GCA_041688765.1 Flavobacteriales bacterium | reverse complement strand
CAAGTGTAAGAGCGTATTTTGCCATTTTTAGCGATGTTTAAACAGGTAAATTTAACACATCTATATGTTAATCGGCAAATTAAGAGTGTTGTTTAA
The DNA here is from genome assembly GCA_041688765.1 of Flavobacteriales bacterium. Taxonomy (GTDB): domain Bacteria; phylum Bacteroidota; class Bacteroidia; order Flavobacteriales_D; family Sanyastnellaceae; genus JBDNHP01. Next base: position 9,839 of record JBDNHP010000422.1, on the reverse strand, counting down.
CGTTTTCATAAAACTACTGGTTGCAAAAAGTGATCAAATGAGCAAATTAAGACAGGTCCTTTTCGGATTCGTTAGATTTTCGTATATTTCGCCTGCTGTAGTTGCAACAGAGCGAAATGTGCAGGTGAATTACCTACTACCCAAATCTAACTTTAAACGGACTGTCTCCGCGTTTCGGTTGATTGTCCTTTGTTTGGCGCTTTTATTTGCCAAAAATCTTCGTGCAAACCATATTCTTGGAGGTAACATTTCTTACACATGCCTCGGCGGTGACCAGTTCCAAGTTGATCTTCATATTTATATCGATTGCTTTGGGGCCACAGATCCTCCGGTAGTTGAGAATATTTTCTTCTTTCCCGATTGTGGAGCTCCTTTTTCCGTCGCTGCTGATCTTAGCAATTTGGTAGAAATTTCAGATCTCTGCGCTACAGAACTCCCTAATAGTAGTTGCAGTGGCGGTTTTGCCCCTGGAACGTGGCTTGTTACTTATACTGAAATTGTAACCCTAAGTCTTGATTGTCCTTGGTCTGTATATTGGGAAAGTGGAGACTGGAACTATTTTATTAACATAAATAACGCCGGTTTTCCAACGGCACATTTGCAAACAATAATTGATTTGAGTGCTGGAGATTGTGGCTCTTCCGTTAGCGTTTCGTCATTGCAAGTCCCGTATGTATGTATGGGAGATGCAGTTTCTTTTCAACTTCAGTTGAACAATCCAGAAGGTTATGACCTCGACCTTTCGCTTATAAACGTGCTTACCGAGGGCGGAGTTTCAGTACTCTATGAAGGCGGATATTCAGGCGCAGTGCCTATTCCCGGATTTAATTTTGACCCCCTAACCTATACCATGAGCTTTAATGCTCCTATGCAAATGGGAAGCTTTTCGATTGGTATAATCATCGAACAATATGACGCTCTCGGAAACTTCGTGGGATCAGTGATAGAAAGCATGGCATTTATTGTCACGCCTTGTATTGTAGCCCCAACCATTTTCGCAGATCCCCCTATTCAATCAATCAGTCTTGATGGAATCCAAACTGATGACGATGAATTTGAATTATGCGCCGGAGATACCGTTTGCTTTACTGTGGAAGCATCAAACCTCAATATTTTTAGAAGTATAGCACTAAGTAGCAACTTTACTGCGATTTTTCCAGGGGCAACGTTTAACGTAATAGGAACAAATCCGGCGGTGGCAACTCTTTGCATGTATGCTGATCCGGCTTTAATCGGATCGCATGTGGTAACTATTGATGCTATTGATGATGATTGCTTTGTTCCTAGCCAGGATCAAACCCAAATCACCATTAATATTCTAAACAGTCTTCAAACCGCATTCTTTACAGATACTATTTGCTTAGGTGCTTCCACACAATTGGACGTGAGCGGCGCAAGCTCATATACTTGGAATGTTATATCAGGGAATCCAATCAGTGTTCCCGCTAATTTCTCTTGTCTCAATTGCGGGAATCCAACCGTCTCGCCAATTGTAAATACTGTTTATGAAGTTGTAGGCAATAACGTAATTGCCGCTTGTAATCAAAGAGATACTATTTCTGTTGATGTAGCGCTTTCAGGTATTCTTACTGATGTTACCGATGAGAGTTGCTCAGGCAATGATGGATCTATTGATATTTCGGTTCCGTTCGGCACCGGACTTTATTCATATGATTGGACTGGCCCTGCTGGTTTTACCGCTATCACTCAGGACATAAACGGGTTAGAAGAAGGCGATTATTCAGTAACTGTTGAAGACCTCGGAATTCTAGGTTGTTTAACGGTTATAAACATTTCTGTCCTCTCTACTCCTCCGCCAACCGGTCAATTGTTAACTGCTGATATTACTATTTGCGAAGGTGATTGCGTTAATTTGGAATTTGATCTCAGTGGCACCGGACCTTTTGACCTCAATTTGACCAATGCCGCAGATCAGTTAAATGTTAACGATGGATTTATTCTTCAGGTTTGTCCGGCATCTACTACTACTTATACTTTTGATTCGGTAGTAGATAATAATACTCCGGCCTGCACTACAAATATTGCAGAGTCAGTAACTGTAACGGTATTGCCAGATGTTAACGCTCTTTTTATCGTGTCAACTGAGATTTGTGAGGGTGACAATACTGATCTTGAATTAGACATCGATGAAGCCGGAACATTTGATATCGCTTATACTGATGGTGTAAGTAATTTCACTTTAAATGGAGCTTCAGATGGAGATCTTATAAATGTTAATCCAAATTTAACCACCACCTATACTATTACCGAAATTGAATACACGGGTATTCCTGCCTGCGCAACCGTTTTAAATAATGCAGTGCAAATTATTGTAAACGAACTCCCTACTGCTCAATTAGCAGGAACTGCTTCAATATGCCTTGGTGATGATACAGATTTAGTGTTCAATTTAACTGGAAATGGACCTTTTGACGTTACCTGGACAGATGGTGTAACTATTTTCACCGCGAATGGCGTTGCGGATGGATATATTGAAACAGTAAGTCCAATTGCTACTACCAATTACTGCATAACTGAGGTGATTGATTCCTCTAATCCGGCTTGTGCTCAAATTCTCAATGATTGCGTAACAATAACGGTCTTCACCTTGCCAACCGGTAGTGTTAGCCCAGATGCAAGCATTTGCGCTGGCGATCAGGTCAATCTCACTTTTGATCTCAATGGACAGCAGCTTTTTGACCTAATTTATACCGTAAATGCAGGTCCTGATATTGCCCTTAACAATCAAGTAGATGGCGCACAGCTCAATGTTAGTCCAGCACTTGATTCGCAGTATTGCCTCATATCAATTACCGATAGTAATAATCCGGCTTGTACAACGACATTAAATTCTTGTATAGACATCACTGTAAATCTGATTCCAACGTTTGATATCAGTGGTAATGCTGCAATTTGTGCAGGAGATTGCGTTGATATTGCAATGATTCTTGGTGGTAGCGGCCCTTTCACTATTTCATGGGAAATTGAAGACCTCACTTTGGGCAGCATTACGCCACAGCCCGATATTTTAGGGGCTATAGATGGCGATTTAATAAATGTTTGTGCCAATAATCCTTCCATTGTTAGATTCACCGGAATTACTGATAATAATAATCCTGCATGCTCATCGGATTTAATTTCTGAATTCGATATCAGTGTTCAGGAAGTTTCGGTAGCAACTTTTACAGCGGAGAGCTTAATTTGTGATGGCAGTCCGGTTACCTTGAGTTTCACACTTAGCAACCCGGCTTCCGGTCCTTGGGATTTTACAATAGAAGATGAACTTGGAAATCAAACAATTTTCAGCGGAATTCAATCTGCTGATTTGATAGGCGGCGTTTATGTGACAACTTTAATTCCAGCTCAAAACACAACTTATACCTTGGTTGATTTCACCGATGTGGCATTGCCTTGTGTAGATTTCTCCGGAACGCAAAGCCTTACATTGGTTGATCTGCCAACGGCAACTATTGGCCCTGATCAATTCTTTTGTCCAGGCGATCTGATATTCTTAGAAGTGGATTTACCTGCACCGGGAACATTTGATGTTGTATACAATGATGGAACAGATCAGTTTACGCTTTCAGGTATTGTTGATGGATATGATTTTCAAGTTAGTCCATTGATAACTACAACCTACACTCTCGAATTAGTTATTGAATTGACTTCAGGAATTGCATGTGAAACCATTTTGGCAGATAATGTGATTATATCGGTTGATGATATCCCGCAGATTTCAGCTTTGGATACCTTATGCGATGGGACAGGAGATTTTTATCAAATTACTTTTGAAATTACTGGAGGAGACGAATTAACTTATTCTGTGCTTCAAACAGGAGTTGGTTCGGGACAAATTAGCGCAGGCCCTCCTTTTATCTTTACCAGTGATTTTATTCCTTCGGGTGATGGCGTTTCCTTTGAATTAGACGATTCTAATCCTTGTGATCCAACATTGCTCGTTATTGATCCTTATTACTGCCCTGTTCTCACAGATGCCGGAACGATGGATCCTACACCAATTAACGCTTGTGCGGATGCACCGGCAAATGCAATCTGGAACAATGATGAATTCTTAGATGCGAATGACGAGTTAATGTTCATTCTGCATGATAGTTCAACGGATGCCTTGGGCTTGGTATATGCACTTGATTGCGACGATTCAGGATTTAATGATGCTGATACCCCTTTAAACTTTGGAAATGGTGTTGGACAGGTTGAATTTGGAGTTACCTATTATATATCTGCAGTAGCTGGAAATGATGATGGCACTAATGATTGCGTTGATCTGAATCACCCCGATATTTCAGTAGCCGAAGGTACACCTGTTGTATTTTACGAACTGCCTACTGCCAATATTAGTGGTGGTGGAGTTTCTTGTGAAGGAGGTACAATTGACCTGCAAATTGACTTCAGCGGTGAAGGCCCTTGGGAATTCGTTTATGCAATAAACAATGTTGATCAAGCGCCAATTCAAACAAATGATAATCCATACTTACTTGCGGTTGATGCCTCGGGTGATTATGAACTCACATCTTTAACAAATGATTTTTGTACAGGCACATTAAATGGCCTCGTGAATGTGCTTTTTAATCCGCTTCCGGATGCTATTATAGCCTCAGGAGCAGTAATTTGTGAAGGGGAAACATTTGATCTTTCCATAGATTTTACAGGCACCGGGCCTTGGGATTTTGAATTGGTATATGAAGATGGAATTAATCCGGCTTCGGTAACTCCTTTTTATACTGACGTTACACCATTTGTGCTCACGGTGGCTAATGAGGGATTCTATTCGGTAACGAATGTAATCGACGCTACCAATTGTTTAAATCCTGACATCACTAGTACAGAATTTATTGAAGTAACTCCTGCACCTTCTGCGAATATAGCGGATGATGTAATTGATATATGTGAAGGGGAAACCTTTGACATTGTAGTCACTTTCACCGGACAGAGTCCATGGGAACTTATTTATACCATAGATGGGGTTCAGCAACCATTGGTTAATTCTGTAGATGATCAATATACAATCATTGCAGATCAATCGGGGGTATATGAACTATTCGAAATTATTGACTTCAATAATTGTCCGGGAGCATTGAATGGACAAGTAACCTTAACAGTAAATCTATTGCCGATTGCAGCCGCTGGTCCTGATATTACTGTTTGTTCAGGTGTGAATGCAATTCTTGGAGCTGCGGCAACTCCTGGCCTTGGCTATTCTTGGGATAATCCGGGTGGAGAATTGAGTAATGCTGCCATCGCCCAGCCAACATTCAATGAAACAAATGAGACCGGTATTCCCGTGCTGTACAATTTCGTTTTGACTGTTTTTGATGGATTGTGTCAAGCTCAGGACAACGTAATAGTTACACTGGATTCTGCCCCCAATGCTGATGCCGGGGCCGACCAAACAATTTGTTATGGCGATACATTTCAATTGAATGCTCAAGGGGGACTGAGTTGCATTTGGATTGCAGATCCAACGTTAAGTGACATCACAATTTGTGACCCTATTGCAAGCCCTATCGGAACTACCACATACACGGTGAGTGTGGAAGCTGCAAATGGCTGTTTGGCAGAAGATGATATTATTATTGACGTTAGTGGTCCATTGGTGATTGATACCCTTACCATAATTGACCAAATTTGTTTCCAAACATGTAGTGGAGAAATAAGTTTGAGCTCTGCCGGAACTTTTGGAGCTGCCTATTTCGATTGGATTTTTCCTGATGGTTCTGCCAATCAAGGAACGAGCTTCGAAAATCTTTGCCCTGGCAATTATGACCTAACCCTCTCTGATGATTTAGGCTGCTCCATTAATACAATAATCACTCTTGATGAACTTCCTGAATATACTGTTCAGTCGGCGGTTTCGCCAAATTCGGTTTGTTTTGGAGAGTCAACAGGGATTATCGAAATTATCTCGCCTGAAGCGGTAGAATTTGAGCTCAATCCAGGAACAGTAGAAACGCCTGACGCATTAGGTTTTTACCAATACACAGGTTTAAATCCCGGCAATTTTGTGATTACTGCCACCGATGCATTTGGCTGCAATGATGTAGTCAATATTACCATCGATGAGTTTGATGAAATTAACATCAATAGCTCATTTATTGTGACTGAAATTTGTTGGGAAGACGAAGTGCAATTCAGTGTTTTTGCCAATGGTGGCGGAGGGCAATTTATATTTTACTGGTTAGATGAAAACGATGTTCTTTTTGGCGAAGGTTCCCCGCTCAATTTTGTTCCAACAGAAGAAACAACATTATACGCGTATACCATCGATGCCAATAACTGTTCTTCAGATACTATTCCGGTTTCGGTGGTTTTCCCTAATCCACTAACTGCAGATCTGGACCCATCAGAGGAAGTAAGTATTTGCGAAGGAGATGAAATTACCATTTCGGCTGATTTGGGAGGAGGAGTTGGATTTCCGGCTCCGGTTTGGACTACGTTGAGCAATAATCAATTTATAAGTAATCAAACCAGTTTTTCTGATATTCCAGCTGATGATGAAGCTTATTTGCTCACAGTAACTGATGGTTGTGCAGTACCGCTAACAGATACCGTATTTGTGGTAGTATTGGATACTCCTGATGTGGTAATTGGCTATAATAATCTGGATGGATGTGCCCCGGTTTTAGTGGAACTTGTTAATCTTACTGACGAAGATCTAGTGGGTACTTGCTTATGGCAATTTGATGATGGAAACATTCTGCCAGCCTGCATTGACACGGTTAACTATCAATTTAATAATCCGGGTGTTTATACTGTTTCGCTAACAGTAACTTCTAACGAAGGCTGTGTGGGATTTGCCGAAATGGATGCCGATGTTGAGGTTTATGGCCACCCTGTAGCAGATTTCACTTGGGCTCCATTTACTCCAACAAATCTGGAAAATGAAGTCCAATTGATTAATCAAACCATTGGTGGAAATACATTCCTTTGGGATTTTGATTATTTAGGGACATCACCCTTCCCAAACCCCGTAATTACTTTGCCGCCAGTTGATTATGGGGTTTTCCCAATTTGCCTCACCGCTATTAATCAATATGGCTGCATCGATACCATTTGTAAGAATATCCAATTACAAGGAATTCTGCTTTTATATGTGCCTAATGCCTTTACACCAAGTGGTGATGGGCTAAATGAAGTGTTTCTTCCAATCGTTTCCGGCGTGGATGAAAGTGAATACTCCTTCAGAATTTTTGATCGATGGGGCAATAAAATCTTCGAAACGGATAAAACTGATGAGCCTTGGCTTGGAAACATAAATGGAGGAGATCACTATGTGCAGAATGATGTTTATGTGTGGCAAATTATATGCAAAGACCTCATTAGTGCTGAAACGAAAGACTTCAAAGGCCACGTAACTATCATTAGATAAAACTTTTTAGGAGTTTGAACTTTCTCATTCTTGAAATCCTGCCGTTGGTAGGGTTACTCATTTCTCTTTTGTATTGAACAAAAAAGACCTTAGATGAATTATCTTTAAGGTCCTCAAACCTGTTTTCTGCATGAAAGAATTAATTTTTATTCCCGCTCTTTTGTTAAGCCTTTTTGCCTCTGCGCAAAAAGAACTGAAGTATTGCGGACAAGTTGAAAAGACCGAAGCTCTGTTTGATCGTTTTCCCGGCTTGCAGGATGACGCTCAGCACTGTGATCAAATACTTGATAATTATACCACAGAATTTGCTTTGGGTGATGAATTTGGTCAGCGTGATCAGCTTTACATCATCCCAGTGGTTTTTCATATCATCCATGATGGGGGAGAAGAAAATATTTCTGATGAACAAGTTATTGACGCAATGGAAGTCCTGAACAGAGATTTCAGAATGTTAAATGAAGATATTATTAATGTGACAGAGGAGTTTCAGAATATTACCGCCGATATCGAAATTGAATTCAGATTAGCGCAAAAAGACCCTTTTGGGAATTGCACAAAAGGAATCACACGCACGCAAAGTCCTTTAACTTATGACGGTGAAGAAGATATGAAGGAACTTATTCAATGGCCTCGCAATAAGTACATGAACGTTTGGGTTTGTGCTTATGCCGGAGGTGCCGCTGGATACACTTTCAGACCATCATCCGTAAACAACAACTTCATGGCAGCCCAAGATGGAATTGTACTTCTTCATAATTACACAGGTTCTATTGGCACTAGCAGTATTTCAAGATCCCGCACGCTTACTCATGAAGTTGGTCACTGGATTAATCTAAATCATACTTGGGGACCAACTAACGATCCTGGAGTGGATGCCAATTGCGCTTTTGATGATAGCGTGGGAGACACCCCGAACACTATTGGATGGACTTCGTGCAATCTCGCTGGTGAAAGTTGCGGATCGCTTGACAATGTGCAGAATTATATGGAGTATTCTTATTGCTCAAGAATGTTCACACAAGGTCAGCGAACAAGAATGCGGGCATCTACAACTTCTAATATCGCACAACGCAATCAGCTATGGCAAGCCAGTAATTTAAATAATACAGGAACCAGTTCATTGGATCCCCTTCTTTGTGAGGCCGATTTCAGTGCAAATAAGCTCGTAACTTGTGTTGGAGAGGAAATTACTTTTCTAGATCAAAGTTTTAATGGAATTGTGGAATGGTCTTGGAATTTTGGAGATGGAAATACAGTCTCCGGTGATGATCCTGCCATTCACAAAAATCCGATCCATATTTATTCCGAGCCTGGTATATACACTATCTCACTTACTGCCGGCAATGGCGAAGATCAGGTTTCTGCTGAAAAAGTGGGATTTATTAGGGTGATTTCTGATGCTGAACTGGAGGCACCATTTAACGAAGGCTTTGAAAATGATTTTCCCGCCAATACCTGGTTTATCGAAAACCCAAGTGAGGATCTCAGTTTTGAAGTAAATACAAATGCCGCATATAGTGGTGAAAAAAGTATAAGGATCAGAAACTCAAGCATCACTGAAGAAGGCCTAATTGATGCATTAGTCAGCTCTTCGTACGACTTTAGTAATTATGAATCGGTAACAATATCCTACCGTTGGGCTTATGCTAATAAACTGAACGAAACGGATGACCGTCTGAGAATAATGATCTCAACTAATTGTGGATCTTCATGGATTCTTAAAAAGCTTCATCGCGGATTAACAACCCTACCAACTGCTCCAGCTACCAACTTGCAATTCACACCTTCTGGCCCTGATCAGTGGGCATACAATGAAGTTGTAATTGAGATCGCTGATCAATTAACATCTGGATTTATGGTCCGTTTTGAATGGGAGGCAAGAGGAGGAAACAATATCTATCTGGACGACATAAATATTTCAGCTACAGAAATTGTATCTATCTCCGAAATGCTTAGCCCAACAGGTAATGATATTCGTTTATATCCTAACCCGGTCAACCAGAATGCTACATTGGAGACGTATCTCAATTCTGCTACCAAGGCTGGTTTTACAATTACTGATCTCAGTGGTAAAACGATCCTCGAAATTCCTGAACAAAGCTACCAAGCTGGACCATTACAGATTAACATGGATTTTGGTCAATTGTCATCGGGTATGTATTTGCTCAATTGGAATGGTAAAGACGGCCGCGCCTCGTTGAGATTTGTGGTGGAATAAAATCTGTTCATTCTCACCTTTAGCCCTGAAAGGGCGTAATCCTCAGCACAGGACGTTAGTCCTGTGTTTCGGTGTGTTCCGTTAAATCATGCATTTATCATTCGTTTATTGATGCATTTATCATTCGTTTATTGATGCATTCGTTTATTCGTTAAATCATGCATTTATCATTCGTTTATTGATGCATTTATCATTCGTTTATTGATGCATTTATCATTCGTTTATTGATGCATT
>JBDNHP010000421.1:0-10589 GCA_041688765.1 Flavobacteriales bacterium | reverse complement strand
ATCCATAATTTCATGAAAATCAGGTTGAGTTTGCAACCAACTATCGAAAGCACAGGGATGATAAATTTGAGCATTTATCTCCAAATACGCTGTAAATGCAAAAAGCAAGACCAGAAGTGCAAAGAATTTCATAAATTTCAATTTGGATAAAGATAAACTTTTGTTGAATTCAGAGAATGGCTGAAGTAAAAAAAAATAATCAAGCCGAATCATGGCGCGACAAATGGCATGAGATCATTTTTGAAGCAGACACTCCTCAAGGAAAAAACTTTGATAAGGCTTTGCTTGTCATGATCATGTTTTCTGTAATAATCGTAATGCTAGAGAGTATTCCCAGCTTGCACTTTCGTTACTTAAACTTTTTCTTTTATACAGAACTTGGATTAACTATTCTTTTCACGGCAGAGTATATTATGCGACTTATGACCGTTAGAAGACCAATTCGCTATGCTACAAGTTTCTATGGACTCATAGATTTGATATCCATTCTCCCCACTTTTCTGGAATTATTTCTGGCTGGAAGCGGTTCTTTGCTAGTCATCAGAATCGTAAGACTGATGCGCGTTTTCAGAATTTTCAAACTGATGGCATTTCAAACTGAAGCAATGAGAATCAAGGATGCGCTAATGGCAAGTAGGCAAAAGATTTTTGTTTTTCTGCTTACCGTTCTGAGTATGGTGACAATTATGGGCACATTGATGTATATTATAGAAGATCCCAGCTCTGGTTTTACAAGTATTCCCCGCAGTATTTACTGGGCTATTGTAACACTAACAACAGTTGGATATGGAGATATAGCCCCCGCTACAGGTTTAGGACAAATGTTGGCTTCATTTATTATGATTCTTGGTTATGCCATCATTGCTGTGCCCACGGGAATTGTGGCGGTAGATATGTCAAAAACCAAAGCTCCCTCAAACACTCAGGCCTGCAAATCATGTGGAAAAGAGTGGCATGCAGACGATGCAAAATTCTGCAAATATTGTGGCGAAATACTCTAAATAAAATGCGGATATAGCTTAAAATTCGCACATCTACTTGTTCTAAAATACATTAATACCACATACTCTTCATTGTGTTTTGCCCAATTTTTAGCCAGAACCTTATTTCTATATTGAACTTGATTACATTTAGGCATTAAAGATTGGCTATGGCAAAGGAACCACGAAGACTATTTGATTTTGCATACTATCAATTCGAAAATTTCCCTATCGAAAAAGCGATAGTATCTAAATACCTCGGCAATTGGAAGTCGCATTCCAGTAAGGATATTATTGACGATATGAATAGAATGAGTCGTGGACTTTTGCGGCTCGGCGCGGTTCCCGGAGATAAAATTGCCATCATTTCTCATAATAATCGCTACGAATGGAATATCACCGATTTAGGTAGCCTTCAAATTGGTGCAATCGACGTGCCTATTTATCCAACTATGACGGGAGATGACTATCGTTACATTTTCAATCATGCAGAAATCAAATATTGTTTTGTATCCAATGCTGAGCTTTATAATAAGGTAAAGCTTATACTCAGTGATGTACCAACACTCAAGGAAGTTTTTACTTTCGAGCCGGTTCATAATGCTCGTCATTGGGAAGAAGTGCTGGATTTGGGCTCCGATACCGACAATCACAATGAAGTTAAGCGAATTGCAGAAGGTATAAAAGAGGATGATTTGGCTACTCTGATCTATACCTCCGGAACAACGGGCAAACCAAAAGGAGTAATGTTAAGTCATAAAAATATCAGCAGCAATGCTCGTGAATCTAATGACCGTTTACCTGCAATGAGTCCAGGGAAAGCGCGTGGATTAAGCTTTTTACCTGTTTGCCACATCTATGAAAGGATGATGCAATACTTGTATTTGTATAATAGTGTTACGCTCTATTTTGCAGAAAGCCTCGATACCATTAAGGAAGATCTCAATTATTCCAAACCTCACATTTTTACAGCCGTTCCACGCTTGCTTGAAAAGTTTTATGATGGTATTGTGGCCAAAGGTTCTGAAGCAGGAGGAATTAAAAAAGCATTATTTCTTTGGGCAGTTGGATTAGCATTAGAATGGGAACCTGACGGAAAAAATGGTGCTTTCTATGAATTTCAGTTATCGATTGCCCGGAAACTGGTGTTTTCCAAAGTAAAAGCAAAGCTTGGACTAACAGAAATTTTGGCAGTTGCCTCAGGCAGTGCTGCACTTCAGCCCCGATTAGCAAGATTCTTTAATGGCGCAAGTATTCCTGTTTTTGAAGGATATGGGCTTACGGAAACGAGTCCAGTTATTTCTGTAAACACTACCAATAAACCCGGAATGTTGAAGATTGGATGCGTAGGATTTCCATTAAAAAGTTGCGAAGTAAAAATTGCAGAAGATGGAGAAATTCTTTGCAAGGGTCCAAATGTAATGCTCGGCTATTATAAGGACACGGAGCTTACAGAGCAGGTTTTGAAAGATGGCTGGTTCTCAACTGGCGATATCGGAGAATTTGAAGAAGGCTTTTTGAAAATTACTGATCGTAAAAAAGAAATTTTCAAAACCTCAGGAGGTAAATATATCGCTCCACAGCTTATCGAAAATTCGCTCAAAGAAAGTCATTACATTGAACAAGTAATGGTGATAGGGGAAGGACATCATTTCCCTGCTGCCCTAGTCGTTCCTGCTTTTCCAGCCATCAAAGAATGGTGTAAACGGCATAAAATTCCATGGACAACTGATCAGGAGATGTTGAATAACACTCAAGTGTTTGCGAGAATTATCAGAGACGTCGATAAGTGCAATGCACAGTTTGGAAAGTGGGAACAAATCAAAGAAATCCGATTGCTACCTGAACCTTTCACTATTGAAGGTGGAGAGCTTACTCCTACTATGAAAATGAAACGTAAAGTGATACTCCAAAAGTATAAAACAGTAATCGAAACCATTTACACCCCTCATTGAACAAAGTAGAAACTAAAATTTTAAATTCTGTGCTACAGTAATCAATTTTGTGAATGAATTTGATCTGATTCATTTAGCTTGATTACCTTGCAGCCAAATATTAGCAAAACATGAATTCAAGATTCTCAAGCCTGATAATCGGTATAACATTAATTTCAGTCTCAGCATGCACTGAAAAAGTGGTAGATACTTCAACACCAACTGCTGAAACTAGCGCAATAATTGAAGAACCCAAAGGCCTTCCCTTAAATCCTGCGAAAGCCCAATGGGAGGATTTTAGTTTCGATGTGGCTATTCGTCCTATTGAAAACGTTGAACAATTAATTATGATAATGCGCAAAGGCGCTTTTATGAATCAGGTCACCAAAAATATCGATCCCGGCTTCGCATTAAAAGGTACCGGTGCATTTGACTACAATGAAAATGGCAATCCTGAATTAGTTGTTTGTTACGGCAATAGCAGTGGAACCCGAGTTCAAATTGCTGAAATTGACGCTTCCGGAGTGTTCACTGATCTCACTGTAAGTGGCGAATTCACAGTTCTACCAGAAGCAGTGAATATTATTCTGAAAGACTCTCGTGTTCTATTTACTGATGTCGAAAACCGGGTACTTAGTTCCCTTATACCAGTGAATAACGACGGGAAATTAGAGTTCAATGCTGAATAGCTTTAAATTTTAAAATTCATGCTGCCAGCTGAAAATGAATTCAAGAATGACCCGGAACTTCCTACGGATCAGCCAGAATACCTCATTCAAGATTTAAAGCGGAAAGCAAAAGCTCAAAAAAAAGCAGAGAAAAAGCTCAAAAAAGCCGAAAAGAAAGCTGCAGAAAAAGCATCAAAGGAAAACAAAAGGAATGCCGCACAAGCCCCAGCACCTTTAGCTGACATTCCTAATGTTCAAATATCGCGAAAACCAAGTTGGGAGTATCTCATTGATGTTCTAATCGTGGTAGTAGGGGTGAGTATTTCGTTCGCCTTAAATGAATGGCGAAATGATAGAAATGATACTGAAACTGCTGTGTATTTTCATCAATCTATCGCGGAAGATTTAATTGCAGATTCAACAATTCTGCATGGCCAAATTGAATTCCTTGAAATAGTATTGAATTCAGCCGACAGTGCTATGAATTATAAAGGAGAAAAGATTGAGCAAAAACATGTCAATTCCCTTTTGATGCAATTCAACTCCAGTGCGATGCCCATGAATGATATCGCGTTTAAAGAAATGTATCAAAGTGGAAAAGCTGATGAATTCATCGATCAATCTATACTTAAAGATCTAAATAGACTCTACAATGTTTCATATCCAGTTGCTCGAGAATGGCAAATGCTCGAGAAAAATTCAGTAATGAATACATTTCTTCCGATTATAAATTCAAGATTTCCATTTGCGAAGAACTATACATACACTGATAGTACCGACCTACAAAAATTCTCAACTATACTGTTGGATAATGAGGTTTTAAACACCATTCAAAGCAATGGAGTCATTAAGAGAGGCTTGAAATCACAATATGAAAGCACATTGGAAGAGATCCGATTCATCCTTATAAAAATGAATAAAAAAGATTGAAAATAAAATGATCATTTCATTTTATCAAAATCAACAGACTATGAATCTCCATTATTGACGAATTTCTGTATTGATTTCAACATTGCTAATTTGCGTCAATTGCGCACTAATCAAATAGGGCCTATCTTAGCCAGTAAAACAATTAAAGACATGAAGTATTTTCACTTCGTATATCTAGTGCTAGCAATAGCTGCTTACTCTTGTTCTAGTGCTGATTCAGACAATTCCGACAACTTTCAATCTGAGCAATTAGTAGGGGAATTACAATCAGAAGCAGATTCCATCTATTTTACAGAATGTGGAACCAACCGAAATTTTACCATATCCAAATCGATTATTTCCAAAGATCAATATAAAGAAATAAAAGAACTGAAATCGCTCTATATTGAAGCTGAATTACTTGTTTCTGCGGATCATTCCATAGTAAAAAAAATTACGATTATTAGTTCAGATCCTAATCAAAAATGTGCTCAGAATAGTCCTGAATTTAAGCCGGGAGTCTATATTCTGCATGCCTCAAAAAATGACTCTAGCATCAATCAAAAAGAAAATATTCTTGAATTCCTCGAAAACCGAAGTGCATTTATAGGCTCAAATGCTGCATCGGAACAAGCGATTCAAGGAGTTTGGACCAAGGGTGACAATGGCATAATCACCATCATTTGGTCAGCTGAAAACAATAAGCCGGAATGGAAGCTCAGTATGGAAAAAGCCAAAACGCTGCAATTAATTGAGCCCAATTCGGAAGCCCATTTTGATTACCAAGGACCCTCCAGACAATCGCTTATTGAACAAGCGCTCTTTAATGAATTAGCCGAAATTTCATCAATTCGTGATGCTGAACCTGTAAGCCGGGATCAACTCAGCGTAGAAACGCCTTTGAAGGAATTAATGACCAATGAAATCCAATGGAAATCATTCAATAACTATCTCGTTTTCTTCTTTAAAATGCAAAGTCCGCAACTTGAAGGATTTCGTGAGGAAGGAAAGAAAATCTCCGATGTAGCCCTTGCCATTTATTGCTCTATGCTGGAACGTGGCGCAATGATCAAAAAAGTAGTGGTGGGGCCCGAATTAGGCGATTGCGGATCAGAAGAACTAGAATGTCTCAAAGTTTATGAAGGCGATTGGAAAAACCTTGGGCAACCTATTGAGAATTTCAAATACGAACCGGGTACCATGTATCAAATTTTTCTTACAGAAGAGAGAAATGGTATGGATGCCAATGGGAATCCACTCATCAAACGCACTCTCATAAAGGAAATGGAAACTAAAAAAGTACAGGCAAATTATCGCCTGCATGATGTTTGGGCCTTGAAAGTTATGAATGACAAAGAAGTAAAAGGACTAAAGTTTCGCGAATACCCTTATCTCGAAATGCATTTAGAGGATAGCAGAGTAATGGGAAACACAGGATGTAACAGATTATTTGGTGAGTTTTCGCTTTCAAATGACAGTCTTAAATTTGGCAATCTTGCAACCACACGTATGATGTGTGAAGAAATTGCTCAATTTGAAAGTGAAATGCTTCAAACTCTGGCATTGGTTGATTCCTATAGGTTCTTAGGTCCAGAATTGGAATTTCTAAGTAAGGGGAAAAGTATAATGACATTTAAAAAAGTGGACTGATTTGATAGAATATCTTGAAAAATTAGATCGGGAGCTCTTTTTGTTTCTCAATCCAATAGGCCATCCTTGGCTCGATCAAACCATGTGGATGATTTCGGAAACGCTCACTTGGTTGCCGATTTACATATTCCTACTTTGGGCTGTGGCTACTAAAACTAGTTGGAAAAATCTTATTTTCGTGATCCCTGCTTTCGCCTTGCTAGTGGCACTTTGCGATCAAACAAGCGTGCATTTATTTAAAGAGATTTTCCAACGTTATCGGCCAAGTCACAATCTTGAAATCAAAGACCAGGTAGTTCTTGTAATGGAGGATAATGGTAGTTATTACAAAGGAGGGAAATTTGGATTTGTTTCATCCCATGCGGCCAATTTATTTGGTGTTGTGAGCTTGTTTTGTCTCATCATGCGACCTTTAAAATGGTACTATATTCTAGCACTCTTTTCTTGGGCAGGATTAATTGCCTACAGCAGAATTTATCTCGGTGTTCATTATCCGTCTGATATCATAGTTGGGGCCGCACTTGGCATCAGCAGTGCTATTCTGGTATTTCTATTGTACCGGTGGATTGTTCCAAATAAAACCAAAATTGCATGAATTTTATTGCCGTATTTCTAGGTGGTGGCATAGGGAGTTTAATTCGATATGGCATCGGAATTGGCATGAAAAATACAGGCGTACACTTTCCTCTTGGAACTTTAATTTCCAATATTATCGCCTGTCTTGTCCTTGGATTAATTGTAGGTGTGTATCAAAGTAAATTTGCAATGCACCAACAAAGGTGGTTGTTTCTCAGCGTTGGTGTTTGCGGAGGACTTAGTACTTTTTCAACTTTTGGTCTCGAAAATGCTGTTCTTATCAGAAACGGATATTGGTTGTATCTAATTCTCAACATCACCATCAGTCTCCTCGCAGGAATTGGCTTAATATGGTATCTGTTAAGATTTCATGAACTAAAATCCTGATCCCCGCTAATCCGTAACTTTGACCATCATTTTAAAAATATGCGACCAATCTCTATATTCGTTTTTCTATCCATGCTAATCATTTCCTGTTCAGCTCAAAATAAGTCAAAGGCTAGTCAAGCAACGACTTCAACTTCTGTAAATGAACTAAAATTGGTGATCGGAATTACAGTTGATCAATTTCGCTATGAGCTTTTGCTCCGTTATTGGGATGATTTTGGCAATGATGGATTTAAAAAATTAGTTAATGACGGTTTCATTTTCAGAAATCATCATTTCGATTACGCACCAACATTCACCGGGCCCGGACATGCATCCATATACACAGGTACCAGTCCTGCGCATCATGGCATAATTGCCAATGATTGGTTTGATAAAAAAAGTCAATCAATGGTGTATTGCGCCAGCGACACATCGGTTAAGTCGCTTGGAACTGCGCATTCTGGCGGGCAAATGTCTCCTCATCGCATGGTGAGCACTACTTTTTCAGATCAACTTAGACTTTCAAACAATATGCGTTCTAAGGTATTTGGCATATCGATGAAAGATCGTGGGGCTATACTTCCTGCAGGATTTACAGCAAACGCAGCTTATTGGTTTTTAGGGAAAAATGAAGGTAAATGGGTAAGCAGCTCTTGGTATATGGATCAATTACCTGAGTGGGTCAATAGCTTTAATGCCCTTGATTTACCAAATAACTATTTAAAGCAAACATGGTCGCCGCTCAAATCTGATGCAGACTATGCAGAAAGTCTAATCGATCATAATCCGTTTGAAAGTCCATTCCGCGGAACGCTTAAACCTGCATTCCCTTACGATTTACCAGCATTAAGAGCACAAAATGGTGATTTTGAATTAATTAAATCAACACCCTTCGGAAATACACTCACCATTGATTTTGCTAAAACATTAATCGAAGCAGAACAACTCGGAAAAGATGAATTTCCTGATCTTCTTGCCATGAGTTTTAGTTGCACAGATTATGCAGGGCATCAATTTGGACCGATGGCCAAAGAAACTCAAGATGTTTATTTGCGACTTGATCAGGATCTTGCTGCCTTCATTAACCATTTAGATGAAAAAATCGGAAAAGGAAATTATTTAATATTTCTTACCGCCGATCATGGTGGATCAGATGTTCCGAGTCATTTCATGAGTTTAGACATTCCTGCCGGTTATTACAAATCTTCACTCATAGAAGATGCCGTGGAGGAAAAACTTGCATCAATACACGGAACAGCCGATTACGTTTTAAACGTTTCAAATGAACAAGTGTTTTTTAATCATAATCTGATAGAGGCTAAAAAATTGAATCTTGATGAGCTTTCGGACGCTGCAATTGAAGCCATTCTCCAACTAGATGGAGCATGGACCGCTGTTTCAGGCAAAACCATGCGAAATAACGAATTCAATGGTGATCTGTTAAGCAAAGTTCAGGACGGTTTTTACCCCACTCGTTCAGGTGATGTGATTGCGATTTTTGAACCAAGTTGGATTGAATATGGCTTCACCGGTTCTACTCATGGCTCGGTTTACAGTTATGACACTCATGTTCCATTGTTATTCTACGGAAGCGGTATAGAAAAAGGCGAAAGCCATCGCAAAACCCGCATCCGCGATATTGCCCCTACCCTTTCTGCAATTCTCAAAATTGCACAACCCAATGCCTGCACCGGTTTACCTTTGCCAGAAGTAATTCGTTGATTCGCAAAATGATTTGTTATACCCTATCTATTGAAAAGCCTCACAGGCACTATTTGCAATTGGAATGTATAATTCCTGCAAGTTCAGATGAGTTAATTGTACAACTTCCTGTTTGGCGTCCCGGCAGATATGAACGGGGCGATTTTGCAAAAAACATTCGAGAATGGAATGTTTACGGAGCAAATCGGGAAAATCTTCAGTATAAAAAAATTAATTCGCACCGCTGGAAAATTGATTGTGCCGGAAATTCGAAAATCAAAATTGTTTATACCTATTACGCTGCCGTTCTGAATGCCGGTTCAACATGGCTTGATGAATACCAGCTTTATGTGAATCCCGTCAATTGCTTCCTCTATATACCCGGAGATGAAAATCAGGAATACCAAGTAAAACTCAATATTCCTAAACATTGGAGAATTGCTTGTGGATTATCTCAATCGGCTGATAGAGAGATAATTGCGAAGGATACCCAGCAAATGATGGATAGTCCATTTATTTGTTCAGCTTCCTTGGAGCACTTAATCTATCATGAAGAAAACATACCATTTCATATTTGGATTCAAGGAGATTTGCCTGTGGATCGTCGGAAATTATTGAATGATTTTGCTGCGTTCACCCGCTCCCAACTCGATGCATTTGAGTCATTTCCGGTAAAAGATTATCATTTTCTTTTTCAAACTACACCTTATAAAACCTATCACGGAGTAGAACATGAAAACAGCACCGTTATAGCCCTCGGACCGGATCATGACATTGTGGAAGGCAAACTTTACGAGGAATTGTTAGGAGTAAGTTGCCATGAACTTTACCATACCTGGAACATTAAAAACATTCGTCCTTTAGAAATGCTCCCTTATGATTTCAGCAGAGAAAATTACTCGGAACTCGGATATGTGGCAGAAGGGGTAACTACTTATTTGGGCGATCAATTTCTACATCGCTCCGGTATTTTTAATGATGAGCAATACTTTAACGAACTGGCTACGGTTTTAGAAAAGCATTTCGAAAATGCAGGAAGGTTCAATCTTTCTGTGGCTCAAAGTTCCTATGACACCTGGCTCGACGGCTATTTACCAGGCATTCCTTGGCGCAAAGTTTCTATTTACAATGAAGGCGCGCTCTGTGCTTTTTTGCTTGATGTTGCCATAATTAGCAATACCGGCAACAAAAGTCTGGATGATGTAATGAATCGACTATACCTGGAATACGGTCTAAAATCTATCGGATACACATCAGAAGGCTATAGAGATATTGCAGCATCCATTTGTGGAGAAGATTTAAACTGGCTTTTTGATTTGTTGATTGACGGAAACACTGATTACAAACCCTATTTGTTAAAGACATTCGATTTACTCGGCATGCAGATGATTGAAAAAGATTCTGTTTTTGCTTGGGAAAATCAATGGGGAATCCGTTTAGATGCAACATTCATCATTCAAGCGATTCTACCAGATTCCGCGGCAGATAAGGCCGGTTTGTGGATTGGAGATAAAATACTGAAGTTCAACGGCTCACCTGCAATAAGCCCTGAAATTGTAAGCTCTGAAATCAACATTAATTCTTATAATGAGCTGGAATTCAGCAGCAATGGAATAATTAAAAAGACCAACATTGCTTCGGATCCTTCAGTGTCCTATAAAAAATTCAAAATAGAACGCATCGCCCAACCTGCCCAAAGTCAGAATGCGCGATTTGAATTTTGGAAAATGCGCAAACCATTTAAGGATTAATAAAACCATTTTGCATTATGAATTCTTCATTTGAACAATTTTGTGTTTGCT
>JBDNHP010000420.1:0-2026 GCA_041688765.1 Flavobacteriales bacterium | reverse complement strand
ATTTTTGTCAAGAACCAAATGATCCGGAACTTCATGCTCTGAATCTTCATCATAACCTGGAATCGGATATTTGTAAATTATTCCATCACTGTGATCACTATTGCCAGGACCGTGATCTTCTTTAAAGTCATAACTCATTATTTCATTGTGATCACCGCATGTAACCCAGTATTTATTGTCGATTTCATGCGCTATTCCCATTGAATATGGGCTTTCATGGAGCATGTCTAGGTGACTGCCATTTCCTCCACTGGGTTGTGCGTATATCTCAGGATCACTGCTCCAAAGCGTTGGTCCTGTAAACGGAGATCCCCCATCGTGATTGGCATCGTATACTCCTGGCGATGTTGCAAAATTTCCATTTTCACCAAAAGCTATTCCGGTTGGTAAAGACATAAAATGCCAGGCATTTTCGTCTTGTTGCAATAATTCTGTTTGATTGGGCTCTCCGGCATTCGAAATTTTTATGGTTTTACCGCCATTGTCTTCTGTACTTTTCAAAATTACCCACAATTCTTTTCTTGTAAGTGTGGGGTGGAAGTCGAGGTCGCGAGGATGATCAACGCCTTCAGGTACGCCAGCAATTTCGATAGATTCAGGAACTAGTCCGATATAACTATCCAAAATATTTGGTATGCCCGGTCCAATAGTAATTTCTTTTTCAACAAGGTCATTAGCTGGATTTTCATCTGCATTTCCGTTAATACTAGAAATGCTGGCTTGCACATTGTAAGCTCCATTTACATTCTCATTCCATGCTGTTGGGTGTTCTATTATAAAAGAGCTGAATGGATCCACGTTTAATCCATTGATACTCGCAGTTATTGCTGATCCATTATCAATTTCGTAAGTCATTTCTACAGAAGTTATGACTTCGGTTCCATGGTTAAAAAATTCGGCAACAATTGGAATCTCACCCGGGTTGGAATACGAATATGTCATGATTGCATGACCTGCTGCATCATAAGGGGAAGGCTCTTCGACCAGAAAGTCAAATGTTCCGCCAATACCCATTCCAGTGTACTCATAAACGGGATATCCGCCAATGAGGATTTGGAAAAAAGCACCGCCATCGCCATAATCATCTACATAGTGAAGCGTGTAAGAATTGCCTAATGTCAGACAAATGTCTGGTACTGTAATCTCTGTGTTGTCATTATAGCCTTGACCTAAAGTAGCATCTTGATTTCCCCCTCCTGTACAACCAATTTGATTGAGGTTACCGCCTTCTACAACAGTACTAATACCACAATTATCAGCAATTGCTGTTATTTGCCAGTAGCATTCATAACCCCAGCTATCTGTAGAAATTATTATTTGGACTTCCGTTTCTCCAAGTTCGCATTGCGCGTTTGATCTTTGAGTAGAAACTATTAAGAGTGCGCAAATTGCGCTAAAGATGTAGAAATATTTCATCCGTTTTTTTTGGTGTATAGTAGGTAATTTCTCAGCTTTCAATGCTGAGCTTAAAAAAAATATTGAACGATTTATGCGCTCATTAGCATTGAAATTTAAACCTAATATCACTTGCATTTAGAAAGTAGTGATCCAAAATGAATTTTAAATTGAAAGGCTAAGAGTCTGCGCTACTTAGCGACGCGATCTCACGAATACCATATTGAAATAGTTGAATCAGTAACATAGCGAAGCGATCTCACGAATACCTTAAAAAAATAGTTATTTATGAGTAAAGTCAATACGATTACACTGAAACGACTGCCCAAACGAGGATTATGAATCCATGCTCGACTACTACATAAAGAGGCGCCATGAGCAAGATTTTATTGGGTCTTCTTTTACCTCATTGCCTGTTCCGCCCCATGCGGAAAACCGCCGTATACGAGACCCTTACGTACTGTGGGGTGAGAGGCGCAGCCTATTGAGGAAACTCGTTAGGGATGTTTACTCGATTATGCCTTCGTTATTTCTTTCCCCGCATTAAAAAAAGTGATAGCGATTCACCAGAAAATTGTGTCTTGTAATATGGTTTATATGGCGCATACTTCATATATTAATAAGAGCATAT
>JBDNHP010000419.1:0-3060 GCA_041688765.1 Flavobacteriales bacterium | reverse complement strand
TTTGAACCGTTCTTGTGCAGCGGCGTACTTTTCTTTGTCGAAAAGTTCTAGCGCTTCTTCATATAGGCGGTCGTTCTCACTGAAATATAAACTCTTTTGCGCAAAAGAATTCAATGTGCTTATCATCACGAAAGCCGCAATTGACAAGAGTCGCCTTGTTGTTTTCATAGTTTTAGGGATTCCCTGCATTAAGATCAGAAAGATACACGCTGTTAGGATTGCAACTTTTGTTCTAGTCTTTTCTTTTCAACGAAATCCTGTTGAACTTAGTACTTTGTTAAAAGCTCTAGATTTTGTCCATCCATTCCCAGGCACTTTGGTAGCTTCCAAATTGCTCAGCATATTTTAAAAATGCCTCGTAGAATGGATCATTGGCGAGGGTAGCACTATCTCCGATGATGATGAGTTTTTTTCTGGCACGGGTCATGGCAACATTCATTCTTCGATAATCTTTCAAAAAACCAATGTCGCCCTCATCATTGCTTCTTACTAAAGATAGGAATATAACATCTCGTTCCTGTCCCTGAAATGCATCCACGCTTTGTATTATAGGTGCTTCATGGGTATGGAGCAATTCTTTTAGTACTCTAACTTGTTCGCGATAAGGACTTATGATTCCACACTCCGGAGCATAACCAAGATCTGTAACTAGTTCATTATAAATGAGCGCAAGTACCTTGGCTTCACCCGGATTACTAATGCTACCATTATCTTCAGGACGAACTTCATTAAAGCTGCAACCCGCAGTATCAATAAAACTCAATGCAGGTTGATGTGCGTTCAATAAATGATGAGCAACCGAAGAGTGTGCCTTGAGATGCCCTCTATAAAACCATTCATTACTAAATCCCATGATGATTTCATTCATGCGGTATTGCACATTGAGCATTTCCGAAGCTCTTGTTCGATCGAGACTTTTCTCCATCAATGTAGTTTCCAAGCCTTTGCGCGCTGCTTCCACGTTTTTAACCACGGGGGGCAGCTGATAGGGATCGCCCGCCATTACTACCCTTTGTGCTTTTTGTATCGGTATCCAGCACATTGGCTCCAAAGCCTGACCTGCTTCATCTATTACAAGGGTATTGAACGAAACATCTTTTAGTTCTCGAAAAGTTGATCCTACTAAAGTGCAGGTAATTGCTTGTGCATTCGAAATACACTTTTGGATAATATAATCTTCAATACCAGAAGCATCTTTTACTAATGCCCTCGACTCTTGGTATAGTTCTTTTTTTCTTGCTCTTTCGGAGGCTCCAAAATTGCGCTTGAATTTACTAGCTTCATTTCTGAACTCCTGAGCCTTTTTTTTCAATTCCCGTACTTCCTGGTACTCGCGGCTATTCCGAACTAGCTCCTCCAAGCTTATAGAGTTGAGATCTTCGCTTATGCGAGCAGAATGGCCGATTCTCAAAACACGCAAACCACTTTCTTGCAGCTTACGGCTCAAATGATCTACCGCAGCATTACTCGGCGCGCATACCAATACCTGTTTTTCTGTTTTGCATAGCTCGGAAATGGCAGCAACCAGTGTTGTAGTTTTTCCAGTTCCCGGAGGGCCATGTACCAAAGCTAAATCTTGTGCTTTTACAATTAACTCAACCGCTTTTTGTTGCGATTCATTGAGACTATTAATCAATGGAACGGGAATTTCCGGATCCTGAAACTGCGGTTCTTTGATTCCCAATAAAACATCTCTCAATATTGCCAATCGGTTATGATCAGCATTGATGGCTCTGTTTAAGGCAAACTCCATTTCCTGATAGGATCTTGAATCAAAGCCCATTTGTACCCCAGGATCAACATCATCAAGCCATTCGGGGATTTCATCGGCATGCATTTGAACGAGCATTTTTTGATCGTCAACCTTGATAACAATAGCCTTTTCGAATCTTGAGTGATTAGCAGGATCGAATAGTAAAACAGGGCTTCCACTTTGAAAACGATGCGCGTCTTTTTCAGCCGGATTTCGTTGCAGATTTAACCTCAGGTTTGAGCCTAAAGAATAAGATTGTTCTACAATTTTAACCGGAAACCAACATAGTCCGCTGAGTTTTCTTTCTTTAATCGGAACTTCTTTCAGCAGTCTGTTGTAGGAGGCTAATTCTTCATCTTTCTCAAGTTTGAGAAGGCCTGCCGTAATTCCTAATTCTTCTATAGCTGCATTCATTTTGCCCGAAAGTACTGCAATGCCTCAAACTTTGTGAGTTATGCTTATAAAATTTGTAAAATTTGTTTGCATAAAAAAAGGGCCATCGTTTCTGACAGCCCTTGAATTTCAGGAAAGTATTACTTCCTCACAACTGTTACATCACCATGATGAATAACACTAGTAGGAAGAATTAATTCATAATAATATACACCTTCAGAAACATCATTAGCTTTCCAATTGTTTTGATAGTCGCCGGTTTCGTAAACTAAATTACCCCAGCGATTCCAAATTCTAAGAGAACTTCCCGGAAGATATTCCAAACCTTCAATTACAAATGCTTCATTTACATTGTCGTTGTTTGGTGAAATAATATTTGGAACAATTACTTCACAGTTGGCTACAGTTACAGTTATTTCACCGCTAGCAACGCAATCATCTACAATACCGATCACATAAATGCCGGGTAAGTTATCGCCAATGTTTCCATTGGTCATACTGAATCCCTCTGGGAAATCAAATGAATAATTACCTGATCCACCGGTTATATTATTCGTTAGATACGTATTTACACCTGAACAAAGTATAAGATCCACCGCTTCAATTTCGGTACCAGGATCACTTACTTCAACCGTAATTGAACCAGTTGTTTCTCCGCATTCATCCACTACTGTTACAGTATATGTTGTTGTAACCATTGGAGAAACGGTAATATCACTTCCGCTCATGCCATTGTCCCAACTGTAGCTGTATTCTGGAAATCCACCAATTGCAACTGCTGAAAGTGCTATATCATTGCCTGGGCAAGGAGAGTTAGGACCGTCAAGTTCCACTTGAAGAATATCTTCAGGATTCACAACGATCTCAACGTCAACTGTAGTTGAACATCCAGGAATGGAAGAAGGAAATACAGT
>JBDNHP010000418.1:0-4328 GCA_041688765.1 Flavobacteriales bacterium | reverse complement strand
TCAAAAGATGATGAGCGCGCTATCAAGGTGGAACTTTATGAATGGGAAAATAACAAGTTCAGTCTCAGTGCCGTCAACAATGAAATCGAATCACAAAAAGTTGGAAGTTTTTGTCAATACCCCATCAAATTGGCGTGGGCAATCACCGTTCATAAAAGCCAAGGATTAACATTCGATAAAGCTATCATAGATATCAAAGATGCATTCGCCTCCGGACAAATTTATGTTGCACTTTCCCGATTGAGAACGTTGGATGGACTTATTCTGAATTCCGGGATTTCGGAAGATACTTTAAAAACGGATCAAGCCGTTGCCGAATTTTCTCATTCCAAAACGGAAAAAAGCATTTTGCCTGGAAAAATCAAAGAAGAAAGTAGTCGATTTTTACATCGTTATCTTAACATGGTATTTGATTTCATGAATCTACGACATGCCTTTGTTTTACATGCTAATTCCTATGACAAAGACGGATCCAGATCATCTAAACAAGCACATGCAGATTGGGCTGTAGACATTGCCACTAAAGCGAAGGAGCTAAATCAGGTGGCCGATAAATTTTTGCATCAAATCAGACAAATATTTCAAAATGCCGATGAGCAATATCTCGATCTTCTGAAAACCAGAACTGAAGCAGCAAAACAGTACTTCAGTCCTATTTTACAAAACATCAGTTCTGGAATTTTCGAAAAGATGGAAGAGCTAAAAGATCTTTCGGGCACAAAAGAATATCTCACTGATCTAATGAGTCTAGAAACCATCGCCTATGAGCAACTAAAACGAATCAAAAAAGCAGTGGCATTGTGCAACGCCGTTTGTGAAGGCAAAGAGTTAAATAAATCAGATTTATCCGAAGACTCCTTTGATTTCAGGAGAATAGAGTTGGCGATGAAATCATTTCTATCGACCAAAACCTCTAAGCAGAAACGCGATAAAGCAAAATTCAATTTATCAGAAAAAAGTAAATCTGGAAATGGAGAAGATGGCGCCGTGAAGCCAAAATCCAAACCTCCCAAAAAAGGAGAGACTTACAAAGAAACCTTTCGATTATATAAGGAAGGAAAGAGCATCGATGAAATTGCATTAATCCGAGTTTTAGCAAGCAGCACCATTCGATCGCATTTTGTTAAACTAATTCTACGCGGTGATGTAGATCCAGACATCCTTGTCAGTGCCGAAAAAATTGCTAAAATCCGAGAAACCCTAAAATTGCATCCCGAAGAATTACTCACTCCTTTAAAAGTAATGATGGGCGATGACTATTCCTACGATGAAATCCGGCTAGTAAAAGAAATGGTAGATCAGGAAAAGCAAATTTGATATCTGATTACAATTGATCATTGCGTTTCCTGCTTTTCCTTTCCGCCTTTTTCATTGTTAAATCTTCATTCTCAAACTAACACAGCCAATAACTACCGCAATAAAAAAGGCCATTCCGAACATATCGGAATGGCCTACATTTTTTTCCAAGCCCTTACTTAGGTCTCACCTTTACATCCTGAACATTATCATATGCACTGCAGGGAGCATGTGACGATGCACAGGAAGTCAAAAGAATTCCGTAAGAAAGAAGCCCCAGAGAGATTATAATAATCTTCTGTATGATGGCTTGATTGAGGGTAGCTTTCGCGTTCATGTTTTGTGTAGCGGTTTCCGCAATTGGTTAACGCATATTATTACGTCACCAATTGCGAAAGGTTTCATTGGTTTCAAAATTTCCGTGACTAAATTAAGAGAAAATTCGTCCCAAATTCATCACAAGCCAAGAATTTAACACAGTTCTGCGAATAAATTATCCAACTTTCAGTTCAAGTATAACTTTAGATATTGCAGCTATCCCCTATACCAGTGCTGATTGCCCGATATATACTAATCCAATCAAGTCAAAATATATGTTAAATTTTAGTACTATGTGTTGCATAGTACTTAGCTATGTATTTATATTTGCAATGTCAAGTACCAAATAAGACAAACAAGCACACCTATGAATCAGGGAATAAACATTGAGAATACAAAAGCTCAGATGAAAAAGGGAGTGCTGGAATATTGCATACTTTCAATTCTGTCCAACAAAGAAGCTTACCCTTCCGACATTCTGACTGTTTTGAAAGAAGCGAAATTGTTGGTGGCAGAAGGAACGCTCTACCCACTACTCACCCGCTTAAAGAATGCCGGACTGCTTAAATACCGCTGGGAAGAATCCAGCTCTGGTCCGCCACGCAAATATTTCAGTCTCACTGAACAAGGAACATTCTTTTTACATGAGCTTAACAAAACTTGGATTGAGCTCCGAAATGCAGTTGAACAAACCACTTCCAAATCGTCAAAACCATGAACAAAACAGTAACCATCAACATCAGTGGCTTCATCTTCAATATCGAAGAAGAAGCATATCAGGTGCTGAAATCTTACCTGGAGGCGGTTCGAAAAACCTTTACAGGTACCGAAGGCAGTCAAGAAATTATGGCTGATATCGAAGCGCGAATAGCCGAACTTTTTCAACTCAAACTCAACGATCGCAAACATGTGATCATGCCTGAAGACGTGACTGAAATAATCGGTATTATGGGTGAGCCTGAGGTGTATGCTGATCATGATAGCACATCGGAAGATGAAAAGCAAGAAAAGACAGACTTTAATGAAGATGGAAGAAATCCTCATCGCAAAGTTTATCGGGATGAAGATGATAGCGTTTTAGCAGGAGTTTGCTCTGGGCTAAGTCATCACTTCAAAACTGACCCCCTACATATACGTATCGCTTTTGTGATTCTGGCATTCATCACCTTCGGAACTGCTATCCTCATTTATATCATACTCTGGATAGTAATTCCAGAAGCAAAAACAACTGCGGAAAAATTGCACATGAAGGGCAAAGATGTAACGATCGAAAATATTCGCAATAAAGTGAATGAGGAATTCAAAAACTTGGGCGATCAATTGCGTTCTAGTGAAACAAAAACTCGATTGAAAAATGCCCTTGAAGATGTAGCTGGTGGAATGGGTAAAGCCTTCAATACTTTGGGCATGTTTATCACTAAGTCCATTGGACTCATTTTTATCCTGATTGCTGCCGGATTGATGATTGCAGCAATATCTGGACTCATTGCCGCTGACAGTTTTACTAGTATTTCCAAAAATCTTGGGTTTGCACAATTAGATGAAGTATTTCTCTTCAATGAAAACTATCTCACTCTCGGTTTAGTCGCCATAGGATTAATAATTTTTCCAATTCTAAGCGGATTCATCTATACCGGTGTTCGACTGCTTGGTGGGATCAAAAAGCAAATTCCATTTTTTGGACTAACGCTTACCATCATGTTCATTGTTGGGTTCAGTATTGCTCTATTTATCGGAACCCGGATTGGAACTCAATTGAGCCATGATCATGAAATCCCCACTCGCTTTGCTGATTTCAGTCAACGTGATACTATTATAATTGAACTGCATTCGGATGTTCATTTTCATGATCAGATCACCAAACGAAACAGCAACTTCATCGAATTAATTAAACTGAACGATGATAAAATTATCTTGGGTCAGGGCATTCATCTCTATGTTCGAAATGGTGGAGAAGGCCCAGCGGAAGTAGAAATCATTCGTCGTGCTGGCGGTCCTACGGAACAAGAAGCAATCCATTTTGCTGAAAGAATTGGATATGAATATCAAATCAGTGATAGTCTGATAATGCTGGATCCGAACATCACTATTCCACGTGAAGATCATTTCCGAATGCAAGAAGTGGAAGTAATAGTGCGCGTTCCTGAAGGTAAATTCGTGAAATTCAGTGATAATGTCGGAAGAGTCTATTGGAATGATAATTATAATGGTCGGATTTTGAGAATGGGGCCAGATGGACTTTCATCCCCTTCCGAACTTTCAAAATAAGCTTGAAACCAATACCATAAAGTAATGTAGATTTCAAATTTGCATGGTTAACGAAACCGGATCTGAGCAGTAATTCTGTGATGGTCCGGTTTTTCTTTCTATATTATCGCAAGGTGTTTTCGTAATGACAGCAAAACCACCCTTACAACTCAAACAAAGGCTAGTTTAACGCACAGACTCCAAGCCTGTCTTTTTATACATATCTGGAATCCTAATCCATTATTGTCTTTTTAAACATATTTGGAATCCGAATCCAATATTGTCTTTTTATACATATCTGGAATCCGAATCCAATATTGTCTTCTTATACATATCTGGAATCTGAATCCAATATTGTCTTTTTATACATATCTGGAATCCGAATCCATTATTGTTTTTTTATACATATCTGGAATTCGAATCCAATAATGTCTTTTTATACATATCTGGCATCCATATCCAACAAT
>JBDNHP010000002.1:0-1655 GCA_041688765.1 Flavobacteriales bacterium | reverse complement strand
AATGTTGGTTTCAAAGAAAGTGAAAGTCGATCTTAAAGAAAAAGTTAATCTGCGGGAGTAATTTTATTCCGCAAGCACTTTATCAAGTATGCGGTCAACATTCGATTTACCTCGGTATTCCTCGCCAATTTTTCTACATCTTTCACTAAGCTCAGAAGGACCCATTTTAAAAAGGGTGTTTAATTGTTCATGGGCTACAATGGCACTTTTTTCTGATAGCTCTTCTACAACTGCGCCAACACCATATTGCAAGGCATATTCCGCATCTTCCGAAACGCCTTTACAAGTGATATAAGGCAATCCACACAACAAATATTCGCCAACTTTTACCGGACTCCTGAACTGCTGGTGCGGAAGAGGAGGAATAGCACTTAATCCTACATCGGCAGTGGAATTCCAACGAGCGACTTCTTCTGCGGAATAAGCTCTGGTAATGTGAAAATTGCTGTTTTCTATTCCGCAGGAATCAAAATGATTGTGAATGATTTGATGATCGCTCGGGCTAAGAATTAGAAAAAAGTATTCGGGGTCAATCCGCAATAATCCTTTAAAAAATTCTACAATTTCACGGTCGTAATAAATCCCTCCAAATTTACCGACATAAATAATTACTTTTCTGTTTTCTATTTTTAAATTTTGCCTGATCTCTAACCGAGCAATTTCATTTCTTTTGAAAACATTTTCATCAACTCCGCTAGGTGCCCTATAAATTTTCGCGCGAGAATGTTGTCTCTCTAGTTCTTGCTTCATAGCATCAGTTCCAGTCAGAATTACATCGCTTTTTATCCCAGCATAGCGCTCGAGTTTCGACATAATTTTATATCGCAATCCATGCTTCTTCCAAATACCAAAATCAACCAAGAAATCAGCATGGGGTTCATAGGAATAAATTAAATGTTTAGTTCTAAATATTTTCGATAATACTATTCCGATTGCTGCCGCAACGTTTGCGAAAGATATAATGTATGCGGGCTTGCCTTTCAGTCTTATTAGAAATACTTCTTTGCCAGCAATGCCAAAGTCATATAATTTTTTTAGCAAGAGAAATCTGCCATTATGATAACGAAGCGGGTGCCAGAATATACGATCTTCCTGGAGTATGATTTTGGTTTTTTCCATATCTACAGAGTTCAGTGCATAATCCTTTTGTTCAAAGGTTAGAATATCAAAGCGGTAATGGGGATGAGATCTGCTTTGAGTTTTTATGTAGGCTAGAATTAAATTCTGAAAAAGTGGATCACCGAAACTATTATAAATGATAACGAGAAATCGCTTGCTTGGTAATTCGATATTAGCTTTCTGCGAATAATTAATTTGTTTTTTATCAAGTTTTTTGAATGAAAACAGACTTTTGAACCAAGGTTCTGCGGCATTACTTCCAAATGAAAAGAATTTGTTTGTCTTATTCTGACATTCAGCGTTATTCCAATATTTGAGAATGGAAATATTCAAACTTTGGAGTTGAGATAATCGCTTATAATAGTTGAAATACGCTTCGATGATTTTCCATCGCCATAGGGATTCAGCGACTCTTTCATGGCCTTGTAACGTTGCTCAGACGATACTATGCTTTCAAAAGCTTCGATAATATTTGTTTTTTCAGTCCCGCATAAAATGGCGCCACCGCTTGCTATTCCTTCAGGTCTTTCGGTTTT
>JBDNHP010000417.1:0-10542 GCA_041688765.1 Flavobacteriales bacterium | reverse complement strand
CAGCGTTTTGAAGAAGCAGCGAATAACTTTCGACAGCTTACAAAAAGCGC
This sequence comes from Flavobacteriales bacterium, assembly GCA_041688765.1. GTDB lineage: Bacteria > Bacteroidota > Bacteroidia > Flavobacteriales_D > Sanyastnellaceae > JBDNHP01. The sequence goes on along the minus strand of JBDNHP010000417.1, from coordinate 10,492 downwards.
ACACGAAGATGAATATGCGAATGCATGGTTTTTTCTTGGGCGTTCTCTGGAGTTTATGGGAGATACCAAGGCAGCCCTGGAATGTTACAAAACTTTCCAGCCTTTGAATGAGGATACAGCCGTTGCAAACAAATTGGAAGAGTTCATATTTGAACTCGAGAAGAAATTAAACGAATAAACTCAGGTAATATGCCCTGCGGTAAAAAAAGAAAGCGCCATAAAATGGCAACCCACAAGCGCAAAAAGCGTCTAAGAAAGAATCGTCACAAGAAGAAGAAGTAAGGTGACCGTTACGGCAATTGCCGTGACAGATTTTTAATGGACGTCCCGCATTTGCGGGAAGTCCGTTTTGACGTGTAATTTTGCAATAGTGAAACTCGAGCTGGTAATCAATTCCACTCCTAATGGAGTAGAGATTGCCCTGTTACAGGATGGAGTTTTAGTAGAACTTCACAAAGAGCAAGGAGGCACCAAATTCGGAGTAGGCGACATATATTTAGGAAAGATACGCAGACTGGTTCCTAACCTGAATGCGGCTTTTGTAGATGTAGGTTATGAAAGAGATGCATTTCTCCACTACCTCGATCTTGGTCCGCAATTCAACTCTTTAAGCCACTATACCAAGCAAGTTCTGCAAGGGAAACAGGAAACTTCCGATCTAAACGGATTTCCTCTTCAACCCGATATCAATAAGAACGGAAAGGTAAAAGAGGTCCTGTCTGGCAGTCTTCAATTACTCGTGCAGGTAGCTAAAGAGCCCATTAGTTCCAAAGGGCCAAGGCTAACCTCCGAAATTACTCTGCCCGGACGTTATCTCGTTTTAGTCCCTTTTTCGAATAAGATTTCCCTTTCTACCAGAATCTCTGAAGACAAAGAAAGAGAACGTCTCAAAAGACTCATCCAAAGCATAAAACCTGCTAATTGCGGGGTTATCGTAAGAACAGTTGCCGAAAACAAGAAAGTCGCTGAACTTGATGCTGACCTTAGGGATTTGGTAGAACGTTGGGACGAATTATACCGTAATCTTAAAAATGCAAAGCCGCCTAAGCGTGTATTGGGTGAATTAGACAAGACCTCTACCATCCTTAGAGATCTGTTAAATCCTAATTTCTCAGCTATTCATGTAAATGACGAAGGCCTTGTTCCAGAGCTGCGCAAGTACTTGAAAGTAATTGCCCCTGATAAAGAAGGCATCATTAAAATGCAAACTACAGATGATTTGTTTGAAGCAATGGGTATCCATCGCCAGATCAAAAGCTCATTTGGTAAGCAAATTAATTTGAAAAGTGGGGCTTATCTCATTATTGAACATACCGAAGCAATGCACGTTATTGACGTCAATAGCGGTAATCGTAAAGGTGTTCAGGGACAAGAAGACAATGCTCTCAAAACAAATCTCGAATGTGCCCGCGAAATAGCCAGATTGCTCAGACTTCGTGATATGGGTGGAATTATCTGTGTCGATTTTATCGATATGGGTGATAAAAACAATCAGAAAAAACTCTACGACGAACTCAAATTGGCAATGTCTGAAGACAAAGCCAAGCACAATCTTCTTCCACCAAGTAGATTTGGTGTTATTGAGATTACTAGGCAAAGAGTTCGTCCTGCAACAGATATCATTACTTCTGAAAAATGCCCTTGTTGTCAGGGCACTGGTAAGGTTCAGGCCTCCATTCTTTTTACAGATGAGATCGAGAATAATTTGCGCTACCTGTCGGAAGAAAAGAAAATTAAGTCTATGAGTTTAACCATTCACCCAATGGTTGAAGCATATATCAACAAAGGTGGATTCTTTAAACCTTCCATTTTTAAGAATTGGAAAAAGAAGTACGATTTAAAAATCGATCTTCAAGCCTCTACCTCACTTGGTTTGCTTGAATACAAACTCACTGATCCCGAAGGCGAAGAGTTTCCAGAATAATTTTTAACGAGGATAACAAATAAAATATTTTGTTACTTCAACGCTTAGGGCAGTAAGATTGAAATGATCTGAAGCCTCTGCAGCATCTCTTAAGCTTCCATCTTTATACAGCAAATTGATTGATCCTGCCGCCGGACTATATGCCGCATTGCTTATGGAATCTGTCAATACAAAGTAATTCACATCCTCATTACCAAGATTCAATTTGGATTTCACAGACTCTCGAATTTCATCAATCCGACTTTGCTTTATAGGCTCCGATTTCAACTCAATTCTGAATAATTTGCGATTGATCAAGTTTTGACAAAGCAATGCCAGCACTGGGTCAGAGTGTTCTTGCCAAACTTTTATGGAAGTAAGAATATCGTAATCGTCGAGTTTGGCAAAAGTATCAAGCACCAAGGGATTGTTTTCAAAGTCTGCTTTGCCGTATTCCTTTTGAAGAAAAAAGGCCAAAGCGGGAGTGCTCCATAAATCTTGACCTGATTGTATGAGCCACTTGGCACGTTTCAAAATACTTACGAGCATATACTCGGCGCTGAGCACGGTTTTGTGCAAATAGACCTGCCAATACATGAGTCGGCGTGCAACTATGAATTTCTCGATGGAATAGATTCCTTTTTCTTCTACCACCAATTGCCCATTGTTAACCGTGAGCATTTTTATAATTCGTTCACTTCCAATATTGCCTTCTGCCACTCCACTATAAAAGCTATCTCTTCGCAAATAGTCCAGACGGTCCATATCCAATTGACTAGAAACTAATTGGTGCAAGAATTCTTTCTCGTACTCCCCTTTAAAAATGCGGAGGGCCAGTTTTATTTCATTTTCAAACTGCTGATCGAGGCGACTCATAAACAGTTCTGAAATGCGTTCATGCGAAACGCCTTTCACGATGGTATGCTCCAGAGCATGACTGAAAGGTCCATGCCCAATATCGTGCAGCAGAATTGCGATATGCGAGGCTAATGATTCTTCTTCGGTAATTTCATGTCCTTTGCTGCGGATCACGTCTATAGCCTCGCCCATTAAGTGCATTGCACCTAAAGCGTGATGAAAACGGTTATGTAAAGCTCCCGGATAAACCAGGTGCGATAAGCCGAGTTGCGTAATTCTGCGAAGACGCTGAAAGTAAGGATGATCGATAAGATCTAGCAAAACTTCGTGCTTAAGGGTAATAAACCCATAAACAGGATCGTTTAGAATCTTGCGTTTGTTGAGCGGGTACTGTTCCAATTGCCTAACTTAGCACAAGCGCTGAAAACCTGGGCTTGAGGGCCCGAAAATACAACAATATTATGGCAGAAGTCCACATTTTATGGGCAGATGATGAAATCGAGCTCCTTAAACCCCATGTTTTGTTTCTGGAGCAGAAGGGTTATAAAGTTACTACAGTCAATAGTGGTGTTGAAGCCATTGAAAAGGTAAAAGAGCATCATTTCGATATCATTTTTCTGGATGAAAATATGCCGGGATTAACCGGTTTACAAACACTTCAGGAAATAAAGACCGAAGATCCTGGTGTTCCGGTCATCATGATTACCAAGAGTGAAGAGGAATCAATAATGGAAGATGCCATTGGCTCTAAAATTTCTGATTATCTCATTAAACCGGTAAATCCCAATCAAATTCTGCTTAGTCTAAAGAAGAATTTGGACGAAAAGCGTTTAGTAAGCGAAAAAACTAATTCGGGTTATCAGCAGCAGTTCCGTCAGATCGGGATGCGTTTGATGGATCGCATGGATGCGGCCGAGTGGGATGTTCTTTACCGCAAACTCGTTTATTGGAGTTTAGAATTAGAAGAATCAAAAGAGGGGGGAATGGAAGATGTTTTTAAAAATCAGCATCATGAAGCAAATGCTCAATTCAGCCGTTTTATTAAAGATAATTACCTCGATTGGCTGAAGCATCCCGAAGATGCGCCCATTATGTCGCATACGCTTTTCAAAAATAAAGTAGCCCCATTATTGAAGCAGCAGACCGATAAGCCTGTTTTTATGGTGCTGATAGATAATTTGCGATTTGATCAATGGAAAGTTCTTCAACCTCGATTAACGGAGTATTTCAGAATCGAATCAGAAGACATATTTTATTCCATTTTACCTACGGCAACGCACTATGCTCGCAATGCACTGTTTGCGGGATTAATGCCTTCTGAAATAGAACGAATCCATCCGAAACTCTGGAAAAATGAGGAAGACGATGGTGGCAAAAACATGCATGAAGAAGAGCTTTTGGGAGCACAATTGAGAAGGTTGGGATTCGATTTGAAATGGACTTATCATAAGATCACGAATCATCAATCAGGTAAAAAATTATCAGATCAATTCAGTAATTTACTCAAGAATAAATTGAATGTGATCGTTTACAATTTCGTTGATATGCTCAGTCATGCCAGAACGGAAATGGAAGTCATCAAAGAACTTGCTGATGATGAACCAGCTTATAGAAGTCTTACAGATACCTGGTTCGAACATTCTCCATTGTTGGAAATCATTAAACAAATTGCCAAAAGTGGTTCAGATCTCGTAATAACAACGGATCATGGAACAGTTCGTGTGCAAGTTCCCTCTAGAATAGTTGGGGATAAAAACACCAATTCAAACCTGCGTTACAAAGTGGGTAAAAATCTGGATTATAATCCCAAGGAAGTGTTTGAAGTGAAGCGCCCCGAGGATGCATTTTTACCTAAAATGAATGTGAGCTCGTCTTATGTATTTGCGATGGAAGACAAGTTTTTCGTTTATCCGAATAATTACAATCATTTTGTAAATTATTACAAAGATTCATTCCAACATGGAGGTATTTCTATGGAGGAAATGATGATTCCTGTAATTGTTTTGAAATCCAAGTAATGGAGCTAAGATGTAAGTCTGAAGCCGAATTACCGGACATAGCTAGAATATTTGCCAGCTGTTTTCCAGAGCCTAGGGTTGTGGCATTATATGCTCCAATGGGTTTTGGAAAAACAACTTTTATTAAAGTATTGGCTAATGCGTTGGGGGCAAGGGAGAAAGGCTCAAGCCCCACTTTCGCTATTGTGAATGAGTATCCAACTGAATCGGGAAAGCCGATTTATCATTTTGACTGTTACCGATTGAAAGGGGCAATAGAAGCCCTTGATTTTGGCATGGAAGAATACCTCGATTCTGGTAATTGGTGCTTAGTAGAGTGGCCCGAAAGAGTGGAGGCTCTACTTCCTGAACAAACAGTGCGTCTCCATATTAAAATGGAGGGAGAGGAACGCATATTTAGCTGGTAATTCAGGCTTAAAATTATTCATTAATTCATTAAATTTTTACTTGGGTACGAGCAAGAGGGAAAGCAGCGGTTACAGGAATTTTCTGATGATTTTTTTTCGAAATCGTGGGAATTAAGATCCCATTGTCTATAAATTAGAAAGAGATGGATTTTTGAGGCTGTTTTTTCATTACCTTCATTTCCCCAAAACTCTGCAATGGATCCTAAGAAGGAAGCAATAAGGGCTCTTGCCCGCGAAGCTGCGCTAATGCCGCAGGAAGAAATGTTGGTAGTAGGAAAACATCACAAGAGTCTTACCATCGGAATTCCAAGAGAAACGAGCTTTCAAGAGAGAAGAGTTGCACTGGTTCCTGAATCAGTGGCCTTATTGGTGAGCCGTGGGCATGAAGTTGTGGTTGAAACAAATGCCGGAAAAGAAGCATCTTTCCATGATAAAGATTATAGCGAGGCCGGTGCAAGGATTGTGTATCAACCTAAGGATGTTTTTACCAGTGATATCATTATGAAAGTTGCTCCTCCTTCATTAGAGGAAGTGAAACTGATGACCGGCAGACAAACTCTCTTTTCGGCCCTTCAACTTACGGTACAGCCCAAGGATTCTTTGCAAATTATGATGCAGAAGAAAATTACGGCCGTAGCGTGGGATTATATAAAAGACGAAACCGGAATTTATCCTGTAGTTAGAGCAATGGGAGAAATTGCAGGTAATACTTCAGTGCTTATCGCCGCAGAATACCTAAGCAGTTCTAATGCTGGTACCGGATTGATGTTTGGAGGTATCAGCGGTGTTCGTCCTACTGAAGTAGTGATATTGGGAGCCGGAACCGTTGGCGAATTTGCTGCAAGAGCCGCTTTGGGACTGGGTTCCAGTGTGAAAGTGTTTGACAATTCCATTTATAAATTGCGCCGACTTCAAAATGATCTTGGTACCCGCTTATGGACAAGTACCATTCAACCTAAGATTCTGATGGAGTCGCTAAAACATGCGGATGTAGTTATTGGAGCTCTCAGGTCCAGCTACGGCAGAACTCCATGTGTGGTAACAGGTGAAATGGTAAGCCACATGAAGTTCGGTTCGGTGATCGTTGATATCAGCATAGATCAGGGAGGTTGTTTTGAAACATCGAGAGTAACAACTCATGACAACCCAATTTATAAGGAGTACGGAGTAATTCATTATTGTGTGCCCAATGTGGCTTCCAGAGTGTCGCGAACTGCATCTTATGCCCTTAGCAATATCTTCGCACCTATGGTTCTGAGCGTTGGCGATGAAGGGGGGGTAACAAATCTAGTAAAACACCAAAGCGGATTTAGACATGGTGTTTATTTGTACCATGGAACATTAGTGAATGAGGTAATTGGTGAGGCATTTGATCTGCCTTATAAAGATTTGGATTTATTGTTGGCGGCTTTGTAATCCAAGCTTTTTGTTAGGATTCTGACAAGTTTATTGCGCTGTGCGATCTAATTCACACTCTAAAGGGATTTACTTTTTAGTTCCTGTAACTGTTTTCCTAATTTCATTAAGCTTGTTCAGGGCTTCTAGCGGGGTGAGACTATTGATGTCCGTTGCCATTATTTCATCTTTTATTCTGGCGAGAACAGGATCATCTAATTGAAAGAAACTGAGTTGGAAATCTTTATCCTTGGAGGATTTACGATTGATTTCTGCGCCGCTGTGAGAATGCTCCAATCCTCTGAGCACTTCTTCGGCCCTGTTTAACACCTCTTTCGGCATTCCGGCTAAACGGGCAACATGAATTCCAAAACTGTGTTTGCTGCCGCCTGTAGCGAGTTTGCGAAGGAAAATAATTTTGCCATTTAATTCACGAACCGAAACGTTGTAGTTCTTAATTCGCGCAAAGCTCTCGGTCATATCATTGAGCTCGTGATAATGGGTTGCAAAGAGCGTTTTCGCTTTGTTTTTAGGATGTTCATGTAGGTATTCTGCAATGGCCCAGGCTATAGAAATACCATCATAAGTACTGGTTCCTCTGCCAATTTCATCAAGTAAAACCAAACTCCTACCGCTGAGGTTATTCAAAATACTCGCTGTTTCGTTCATTTCAACCATAAAGGTCGATTCTCCGCCTGAAATATTATCGGACGCCCCAACGCGTGTAAACACCTTATCGATCATGCCGATATCAGCAGCTTTTGCCGGCACAAAACTGCCTATTTGTGCCATAATTACAATCAATGCAGTTTGTCTGAGCAAGGCTGATTTCCCAGACATATTCGGCCCTGTAATCATAATAATTTGCTGTTGCTCATTATCCAGGTAAATATCATTGCTCACGTATTGCTCGCCCGGAGGGAGGTATTGTTCAATCACCGGATGCCTGCCTTCTTTTATGTTGAGCTCATGACTCTCATTAATTCGTGGTCGGGTATAATTGAAGCGCAATGCGTTATTGGCAAAGCTCAGTAAGCAATCAAGTCTTGCCATAACGCGGGCATTATTCTGAATGGGCGCGAGGTATTCCGCAACGCCAATCACCAACTCATTAAAGAGTTTTGCTTCAATATCTGCAATTTTTTCTTCAGCGCCCAGAATTTTACCCTCGTAAATTTTTAATTCTTCGGTTATATATCGTTCGGCTTGTGTTAGCGTTTGCTTTCGAATCCACTCCGGCGGAACTTTGTCTTTGTGAGTATTTCTAACCTCAATAAAATATCCGAAAACATTGTTGTAAGCAATTTTCAGACTGGGAATGCCGGTTTTTTCAGCTTCTTTTTCCTGAAGTTGGAGGAGGTAGTCTTTGCCATGAGTTGAAATAGCCCTCAGCTCATCCAACTCGTCATGAATTCCCGCAGCTATTATGCCACCTCTTTGCATCATTGCAGGGGGCTCTTCCGAAAGTGTACGATTAATACGATCTCTTAGAACGATACATGGATTCAATTGGTCTGCAAGCAGCATTAATTGAGGATGTCCGCTGGCTTTGCACATTTCTTTTAGAGGATCGATGAGGCAAAGCGTGTCGTATAATTGCCGCATTTCTCTAGGATTGATACGCGCTGCCGAAGCTTTGCTCACCATTCTTTCCAAGTCGCCAACGGATTTGAGTAGTTGACTGAGATCAGCATTCATCACAGAATCCTGAATCAGTTTTTCAACAATGCTCAATCGTTCTTCAATGAGGCTGATTTCCTTTAGAGGCATGAGCACCCATCTTTTTATCATTCTCGATCCCATCGGACTGAGGGTATGATCCAAAACATCCAAAAGTGATGTTCCTCCTTCGTGATTGGATCGAATAAGTTCGAGATTGCGAATGGTAAATTTGTCGAGCCAAACGAATTTTTCTTCTTCAATTCTGGCAATATGACTGATATGAGAAGTGGCGTTGTGCTTGGTTTCTTCGAGGTAGTAGAGTATGGCGCCAGCTGCTGCTATTCCGAGATTGAGTTCTTCAATTCCAAATCCTTTGAGGCTTGGCAAATCAAAATGCCGAAGCAATCGTTCCTTGCCAAATTCGGTGTTGCAGGCCCAATCTTCCAATCCGAATGTGCTGATTTTTTCTCCGTATTGTTCTTCGAATTGTTTTCTGAAATTTTTACGGACTAAAACTTCGGATGGTCTAAATCCTTGAATGAGTTTTTCGGCATGTTCGAGATTACCTTCTGCCAGCAGGAATTCGCCTGTGGTGATATCAAGAAATGCCAAACCCGCGTATTCTCCAGTATTCAAAAAGGCTGCTAGAAAATTGTTCGATCTTCCGTCCAGCACTGCATCATTAAATGTTAATCCTGGAGTAACGAGTTCTGTAACTCCTCGTTTTACTATTTTTTTGGTGAGTTTGGGATCTTCGAGTTGATCGCAAATAGCGCATCTATATCCGGCTCTCACTAATCTAGGGAGATATGTTTCGAGGGCATGATACGGGAATCCCGCTAATTCTAAATGTCCGGCTGCGCCATTTCTGCGTTTGGTTAAAACGATATCCAGAATTTTGGATGCTTTGATGGCATCTTCACCAAACATTTCATAGAAATCGCCCACGCGAAAAAGCAAGATTGCATCCGGATATTGAGATTTAATCCGATTGTACTGTTGCATTAAAGGAGTTTCCTCTACTGCATTGGTGCTACTGTTACTATTATTCATTCCCTTCTTGCTTACCCGTTAAAATGCAAAACTGCCGCTCTGTAAAGCAGCGGCAGCATCGCATGGAATTCTTAAAAATGCGTTAAAACTTAGAGGCAAGGTAAAAAATTGAGGCATTATGCTCATTATTTGGGTGTTGTGGTTATTAACATTTAATAAACAGGCTGAATTAACAATTGTGGATAACCATTGCGGTCATTCGTTAATTGGATTTAGCATCGCAAAAAGCGCAGGGTAAAACGAAAACGACGCAAAGTTATAAGCCGTTTACGAAACGCTTAATGCCGTCCTTAAGGTAAACCGTGTTAAAATTTATAAGAAGGCCCAGTTTATAGTTTCCTAATTTGAGGTAATTCAAGACTTGTGCCTCATATAATCTGTGAATAGCTTCAACCGATTTTAGCTCTATAACTACCTTATTTTCAACTAATAAGTCAATTCTATAGGAGGCTTCTAATTTGATTCCATCGTATATTAGTGGAATAGTTTTTTGTTGTTCAACAAATACTCCTTGTCGTTTCAGTTCATAAAACAAGCATTCTTCATAAACCTTCTCGAAAAGTCCCGGACCAAGCATACGATGCAATTTTATTCCCGCATCTATAACAATCCCAGATATTTGATTTTCAGTCATTTGTGATAGTTTTTAGAGAGTTTAATTATGGCTCTTTAGTTATATGTCAATTGTAGCCTACTATTAATTTATAGATTTGAAATGAGATTGTAAAAACAGAATGCACTAAAATCGTTTAAGAAGAGAAAAAGGATTTTCACTCGGAGAACGCGGAGATTTTCAGGCGGAGATTTTCGCGCAGAGGTTCACGTAGAGAGTGCGGAGGATTTAACGCGGAGATTTTCACGCAGAGAACGCAGAGAAGATTGGTTTTGCAGAAACTATTTAGAATTTCAAAGTCGATAAAGGGCTACGGAAAAACTGTTCGAACATTTGGCAAATGCTCTCGAACATACTAAGTGAAATTTATTCCTGTTTAGCTCCGCGCCCTCTGCGTTAACCAAAAGGACATTAGCATAATCATCAAAAGTTTTTATTCCTGTTTAGCTCCGCGCCCTCTGCGTTAACCAAAGGGACATTAGCATGATGATCAAAAGTTTTTATTCCTGTTTAGCTCCGCGCCCTCTGCGTTAACCAAAAGGACATTAGCATAATCATCAAAAGTTTTTATTCCTGTTTAGCT
>JBDNHP010000049.1:0-9214 GCA_041688765.1 Flavobacteriales bacterium | reverse complement strand
GGTTTGGCGTCACCCAATTGCTCTTCCATTTTAGTATAATCTAAACTTCTACTATCCACTCTTGGAGGAGTTCCTGTCTTCATTCTGCCGGCATTAAAGCCTAAGCTTACAAGTTGTTCTGTTATACCGGTACTTGCTTTTTCACCGGCTCTTCCTCCTCCAATTTGCTTCTCGCCAATGTGGATTATACCATTCAAAAATGTACCGCTGGTTAAAATAACTGCTTTGCATTTAACATCAGTGCCCATAGAAGTGCGAACCCCGCAGAGCTTACCATTTTCGAAAAGAAGCTCTTTTACGGTGTCTTGCCAGAAATCAACATTTGGGGTTTGTTCCAACATTAGTCTCCACTCAGTCGAAAAAAGAAGCCTATCATTTTGTGTTCTTGGACTCCACATTGCCGGTCCTTTGCTACGATTAAGCATTCTAAACTGAATGGCTGAACGGTCTGTAACAATACCAGAGTAGCCGCCCATAGCGTCAATTTCACGCACTATTTGGCCCTTTGCTATGCCACCCATTGCCGGGTTACATGACATTTGACCGATGGTACCCATGTTCATAGTTACGAGTAGCACTTTTGACCCTAAATTGGCGGCTGCGGCTGCGGCTTCGTTTCCGGCATGACCGGCACCAACCACAACGATATCATATTCTGGTAGCATTTTTTGAATGTTTCACGTGGAACAATGTGCGCTAAAAAGCCCGCAAATGTAGTAAACGATCTTCCTCAAGCCTTATTTTGGCTTTCTCTGATTTGCTCTTATCCTTGTGTCCTAAGAGATGCAATACACCATGAATAATCACTCGGTGTATTTCATTTCGCAAACCAGAACTGAAGGATTTTGCATTTTCTTTAACTCTTTCTAAGCTGATATAAAGCTCGCCATTCACAACATTTCCTTCACAATTGTCGAAAGTAATGATGTCGGTGTAGTCATCATGTTGAAGATAGTCAACATTTATTTGATGCAAATAATCATCATTGCATAAAATGATATTGATTTCACCAGGGTTCTTTTTGTACTCTTTGATGGCAGCAATTACCCAAGCCTCAATCTTCCGTTTATCACGAAATTGGTAATTGGTATCGATGGTGAAAATACGGAATCCCGACATTTGATCAGGAAAGAACAGAGAATTGAAGTGATACAATCTTACCGTCTTCGAGAAATTCGCACTTATCGGCCAAATTCCGCATCAAAAACACACCTCTTCCGTTGGGTTTTTCTAAGTTCTCTGGAGAAGTGGGATCGGGAAGATGATCATAATCGAAACCTGGACCTTCATCCTCGATTTGAAAACAAAGGTTTTTGTCCTCTACTTTAAATCTCACTTGAACTTGTTTGGCAGGGTCAAGTTTATTCCCGTGCACAATGGCATTATTCACAGCTTCCGTTAATCCTATAAGCACGTTGCCATAGAACTCTTCGCTAATGCGATAATCTGAAAAAACCTTTTCAATTAGGTTCTCTACTATTCTGATATTTTCCGTTTCAGACGGAAAATTGATGATTTGTTCTTCGACGGTCATAACTCTCAATACTCGCCCAATTTATTAAAATATTCGTTCACACGTTCTTTGTAGTAAGGTTTTAGTGCTGGAGGCATCGTGCGAAGTAACTCCGTTTCCCTTTCTTTTTGATCCTTGTACTCCGAATAACGCATAGGGTTACTGAATTTTTGCTCCAGTGCCTCATTGGATTTGCGCTGCTCATCCATTTCGCGCTGACGCTCCGCATTCTCAGCCTCCAACAAGCGAATCAGAATATCTTGTTGTCTTTTAATAGTGGTTTCATCCACTCTCATATTTACCAAGTCCTTCTCTACTTCTTCCATCTCTTTAGCGATCTCTTTTAGGCTGTTTCCGCTCTTGCTTCCATCTTCGTTGAGGTCTTGGCTCATTTGTTCAATTTGTTGCCGAATAGCGGCTTGTTTGGCCGCCATTTTAGCAACTTGCTCGCTCATTCCAGACTTCTGTTGCTGACTTTTGCCCTTTTCGCCGTTTTTACCCATTTGCTCTTTCATCTGTTCGAGCTGTTTGGAGAGCGCATCTTGCATTTTCTTCATCTGACTGGTAGAAGGCTTGGCCCCATTTCCTCCAGGCTTTTCGCAATTGCCCTGACCAGGTTGTTTGTTGGCCATGTCTTGCTGCATTTGCTTTAAAGCTTCATCAAGCAATAATGCTAAATTATTGAAGGAAGTCATAACATACTGCTGATTTTCAGTCACTTTTGGGGTTTGGCGCTCAGCAATTTCGCCTAAAGCACTTTCCATGCGACTTTTGATTGCAGCAACCTCCCGAAGCACAATCGGTTCAATTTGAATCACCCGCTTGCTTAGGGCAAAAAGAGAGTCTTCTACCATTTTAGTATCGTCCTGAAGCTTTCTCTGCTTCTGACCATATAGCACATATTTGGGGTCTTTCTGATCAACCGTTTTGAAATCTCCCATGAGTTTTTCCTGGTCAAAGGAGAGCGTTATAATATTCTCCAACAGATCCCTCAAATCATCCATGTTTTGTTCAGCACTTTCAGACTCGCTTTCTTGCATGGCCATCTCCATTTGTTGGGCCATTTGCTCCATTTTTTCAGCGGCCGATTTTTGACTTTCACTAGCTTTTTTCTTTTTGTCTTTGCTCAACTCCTCAGTGCTCTTTTGCATCTCCTGTTCGATGCTCTGTTGTTCTTCAGCTGTATCTGGCAAACGTTTAGGCTCTTCAAGCTCTTTATTGAGTTTATCCAACTCTTTCATGTCTTCTTTGAGCTGATCAAACGCTTTATTCAATTCCTCCTGCTCTTTTTTTAGCTCTTCACTTTCCTTCTTTCCTTCTTCACTTTCCTTGGATAACTCTTCTTGTTTTTCGGCAAGTTCTTTCAGCTTTTCAATGGAGTCTTCGATCTTTTGCTCAACTTCCATTTGTTTAAACTGCTCCAGAGCCCGATCAAGTTCTTTTTCAAGATCTTCAGGACTCATTTCCATTTCTTTGAGTTTTTCCTGAATATCTTCCTTATTCAACTCTTCCATCATTTTTTCTAGCTCTTCATACATCTTCTTCATCTCTTCGCTCATAAGCTGGTCAAAGAGTTCTTGAAGAAGTTTTTGTTTCTCCAGAATTTCCGGATCAGGAGTCATAAACTCTTGTTTTGAAAATTCTTTTTGCTCGTTTTTCTGATTGACGTTTTGAATGGTTTGTTGAAGATTTTTCTGTTTTTCAAGCAGATCTTCCAGTTTTTTGCGGTCTTTCCAATCTAGATCTTCTTTGTCAAGCATCTGTTTACGCAACTCATCCAGCTCTTTCTTCAGGTCTTTTGCCTGTTTAATACCGTCTTCGAGTTCGTCTTTAATCTCATCGTTCTTCTCCTCAATTTTTTCTTCCAATTCACTCAGCGTTGGGGCAGCATAAACCTTAGACGCGCTTCGGGTTGATTTAGATCCGTTTACCCCGTCATTATCCCATACTTCGAAATAGTAAGAAATTTTGTCGCCGGGACTTAGTTCAATTTTATTGAGGTCCCAATGATGATAAAAACGCTCCGAAAGATTCGCTGGGTTTACTCTCAAATCAATGGTTTGGATCTCGCCATCAACTCTGCCCTCTACCTCTGATTCGGTGTATTTATAATTAAAACTCAAACGTTTGAAACCATAGTCATCACTAACTTCACCACTGAAATACACATTCTTGTCAGAAACGCTGTCTTTCTCTTCTTCAACAATAATTGCCGGAAATCGGTCAGGAATTACTTTGATTTGATAGCTTATCGAGTCACGTCCGGCGCCGGAGTCATTGGATGCGCGCAAACTGTAATTAGTGTTTTGCATGCAGCGCATTTGCCTAATAAACTGGTTGTCGCCCATCGCTTTCAAAGAAACCAAGGAGTCGGTAGTTATAAATTGCAATTCCTTGGTATGCTTGGTTTGAAATGTCCATTTCACCATTGTTCCTGCGGGAATACTCAGATCACCGGTGTTTTTCAGACTTTCGTCAACCCGACCGGTATAGGCGGGATAATCTAAGGCTACAGCAAATTGCAGTAATCCGGGAACTGGAATCGCCTCAAGCAGAAACTCTTCAGAATAAAATCCATCAGCATAAAGCTGGAATGGAATATCACCTCTTACGTCTCTAAACGTATAGCTAAAATTGCTCTTATCCGATTGATTGAACTTGAATCTTGAGCCATTGAGCATGAGGTAAAGTTTGTCTGGCACCACTTTTCCAGAAAATTCGACTTGAAGTTCAAATGATTCATTTTCAGGAACTTCCAACGAGTTGTTTACAATGTTCCACTCAAATGGCGGGGCCTCTGTAATTTCTTCTCCATGGCGTACCAAACGATCCGTTCCTTCTTTCAGAATAGATGGTGCGGCGAATAACAAGATGAGCACAATAGCAATAGGAGGGATGGCGTAGCGAAGATATTTTCGGTTTTCGCCAAGGTTAATGGCAGAGCTGAAAGGGATAGGTTTCAGTTCGGTTATTTTCTGATCAATACTTGCCTCTATTAAATCGCGGCTTTGAGGTTGTTTAAGAGCCAGCTCCTTGAGCTGTAAAGTGTTGAGCAGCTTATCTTCAACTTCTGTAAAATGTTTACCGATGATTGCAGCAGCTTGCTCATGGTTGATTTGACGGCCAAGTTTAAAGAGTTTTAGAAGGGGAATAAGAATGAATTTTGCAATTACAAATCCACTGCTCAGCAAAAACAACCAAAACAAAAATGTGCGAGTTTCAGATCCGAATCGGCCAAAATACTCCATCAAAATAACGACAAGAAAGAAACCCAAAATTAAGGCCACGCTGTATAATGCACCTCGAATGATTTGATTCTTGTAGTACTTGCGGGTAAACTCGTCGAGTTTCTTGATAAGTAATGAATATCCGTCCAGCATCTTTCGTTTTTAGTATAACGCAAAAGGGCCTAAAATCTTACAGCACTTAGCAATACCAAAGATATGAATAAAAAGGGCGGGGTTTTCAACAGGTTACCCGCCCAACGCCTTCAAATTTCACAAAAATTATCAATGTCAGCGCTCGATTATAAGAGGAAGGGATTTACGGAAGTTGTTAAGTTGCAGGTTTAGCACATAAACCCCGCTGCTTAAGTGACGCAAATCAATTTCATTTCTGAGCGAAATATCTGATTGTGTAATAAGTCTTCCGGCAAGATCATAAACTTGCCAAGTGGGGGCTGAAGTTAAATTTCGCAATTGAAAAAGCCCGCTACTCGGATTTGGAAATACCACCAAATTTTCGAAGGGATCAATTTCATTTATGCCAACAGTAATTGAATAAACGGAAGACTCCACTTCGCAACCATAATTCGTGGTTATAGTTACGGCATAATTTCCTAATCCGTAGGATGAAATAATATTTTCATCTTCGTTCTCCAATGGTAATCCGTTATAAAACCAGGTATAAGTTTCATAACCTGGGCTCACGCTCAACGTTTCTTCAAAAGGATTGTACAAAATACTGATTTCAGGGCAAAGAATATAGGGCTCGGAAATACCGGAGCAGCCGTAAATATTGGTCACTTCACAATAATAAACGCCAGGATTATTCATTTCTAAACTGGGGCCATTAGCATTGTTAATAGTGTCATTATTGAAGAACCACAAGAAAGTGTCAAGATCAGGGTTGTCGAAAGTGATTATATCTGAGGCCTCATCTACGATAAAACTGGTAATAGGATCAGGAAAAACGGTAAAAATCTGCTCGTCGTAAATAGGATCACCGGCAATTGCTTCAATGGTTAGAATACCCATGGTGCCATTGGCATTAAAGGAGAAAGCCCCGGGGCTGAAGGGCATTTCATAAGAACCTAAAAAGTCGGTTTCTGAAATTAAATCTTCGTCCCAAAAAGAAATAGTGTAAGGCGGGTTTCCAAGTGGAATATTCAAGTTGTTCCAGCTTGCAGAAGTAACATCATCGATTACAGAAGACGCGTAAACGGGTGAATTGCTTGCGTCTGTTAGCGTGAAATAGGGATCGGGCGAAAAGAAAAAAGCGGTGGCTTCTTCAATGTCACCAGACCAGTTGTCCCAGAAGCTTGTAACATTAACACTTTGAAGAAAGTATTCAGTTATAATCGTTGTGCAGGTAGCAATATATTCTCCGGGCTCATCATAAACTTGAACTGGGGGAATTTGCTGATCGCTGGTATTGCCATTTCCAAAATCCCAATCCCAAGCAGTGGGGTTTGGACTACCGTTAATGAGGGCTTCAAATTGTACACTCAATTCGTCACAAGCGGCTTGATTATCGTAGATGAAACTGTTTGTTCCGCCTTCACCGGGAAGAACAAGAAGATCAATGCCAAATGATTGAGGAAGAGTTTGGCTTATTCCAAAAACAGTTACCGAGGCCACCACGTTTACATTCACTGAATATTCTCCTGGCAAAATGGGCGTTCCGCAAATCGTTGCACAGCCAAATTGCTCGCCTTGAGAAGGATAGTAGATGTTGTCATCACCTGAGAGCTCATAAGAAAGGCCAAATGGAATTCCCGTGATTCCCGAAACAAGGATCTGATTTAGAGTAACAATGAAACCGGATTCAGGATCTTCTAGCTCTGCGGGCATATAGAATGTGATTACCGTTTCATAGTATTCACCTGCCGTGGCAACAGGAAGAATCTCCGGACAAATGGCAGGAAAAGCCACTTCGGGAATACAGGTTTCATCCGGAACGCAATCGGGACATTGTGCAAAAGTTGATAATCCACTAATTATCAGCGAGATGATAAGTACAGAAGTGTAAAATATTTTCATAATTTCGAATTGGCGAAGCCTAAAGTAAGAATTTTATGCCTTCTGATTTAACACGGGCTTAATTCAGGCTCCTTGCTATAAATATTACCTTTGCACCGAAAATCAATGTAAACAATGAAATTATCTGCACTCTTTTTTCTGCTATTAGCAGGAATCATCTCTTTTGCTCAAGGACCGCGTTTTGTTAGCGTTAATCCAGCAACATCGGAAATTACGATTAAAAATTTCGGAGGATCAAATTTGGATATAAGCTTATATCGCTTGTGTTCATTATTCGATTACGATGGGCTCAATGCAGCGGATGTAAACATAATCGAAGGAGATTTAATTCTGAGTCCCAATGAAGAAGTAAGCCTAACCTGGAACACATCGGGCATGAATCCTGCGGGTTCTGATCTTGGATTGTATTTGCCCACAGGTTTATTCACCTCTGCTGCTGCAATGGTTGATTTTGTGCAATGGGGAAGCGCCGGAAACGGAAGAGAACCTGTAGCTAATCAGGCGGGAATTTGGGTAAGTGGCACCTTTGTAACAGGTGGATTTCCATACGTTTATACTGGAAACGGAACAGAAAATGGGCTTGCATTCTGGCAAACAGAAGTAATAGGCGGAAATAGTACTTTGGTTATAAACGAAGTAGATACAGATACTCCCGGAACGGATGTTTTGGAATTTATTGAATTATATGGAGAGCCAAATGAATCGCTGGACGGAATGGTGATTGTGTTTATTAACGGCTCAACCGATGCTTCTTATTATTCTGCTAGTCTTGATGGATATAGCCTCAATAACGATGGGTTTTTTGTAATCGGCAATTCAATGGTGGCTAATGTGGGGCATGTATTTCCCAATAACACTCTTCAAAATGGCCCTGATGCTGTTGTTATTTACGTCGGAAGTGTTGGCGATTGGACTGCTGGCACCCTTTTGAGTACTGACAATATTGTAGATGCATTGGTTTTTGACACCAACGACAATGATGACCTTGGAATTATGGTTTTGGTCAATGGAGGTCAAGAAAGTGCTAATGAATCAGGAGGCGGTTCTCCGGTTACACAGTCTAATTCAAGAGTTCCGGATGGTGGAATTCAGAGAAACACGAATACTTATGTTCAGCAAATCCCTACTCCAGGTTTAATTAATGTTTTCAATTGTTTAGGTGCTCAGGTTGAAACTATAGAGGGCTTAAGTGAAATTGTAGTGTGCACGGGGACTCCTGAAGCAACTATTACCATGTCTAACAATTCTACTGCAGAATTTGCTAGCTATTACTATGTGGTGGTGGATGCGGCAAATAACATTCTGTTGGTGTCCGAAGATAATACCGTTGACGTAAGTGACGCCCCACTTGGTGTTTGTTATATTTATGGACTCTCATTTACAGGAGCCCTCGACGCTACAACCACAGAACTTGGAGATCCGCTTGATTTGATCATATCTAACCTATGCACAAGTCTATCCCTCGACTTTGTTACTGTAACTAAGCAAGATTGCACCTGCGATGGTGGTTCTGTTGCCGGAAACGGATCAGAAAACGTATTAATTATTTGCTTAGATGACGACGCAGATCTTGTAACGTTCAGCAACACATCTGCGGCTTTAGACGCGACTTACAATTATCTCGTAACGGATACCGATAATAATATTTTGTTTTTCCTTGACGGAGACTCTTACGATTTTAACCTTGGTGCGGAAGCCACTTGCAGGGTTTGGGGATTGTCTTACAATGGAGTATTAGACCCTTCTACAACTGAAGCTGGTCTGCCAGCAGGTGATATTCTTACAGATGGAATTTGTGCGTCTCTTTCAACTAATTACATCACCGTTGTTAAGCAGGTTTGTGTGATAGTAGATGGCTGCAGCGATTTGTTTTTCAGTGAATACCTCGAAGGAAGCAGCTTCAATAAAGCGATTGAACTGTACAATCCTACAGGCCTCATCCTGAATCTTGTTGAATATGAAATCAGGTTGTATTCTAACGCGGCTATTACTCCATCTGCAGTAGATGTTTTGCAGGGCACATTGGCCCCCGGAGAAACATACGTTTTGATCAATGATCAAGCAGCTCAAGCAATTCAGAATCAGGCTGATGCTACTTCTGGAGTTACTTTCTTTAATGGAAACGATGCCTTGGAATTAGTGCATAACGGAGTTGTAATTGATGTAATTGGATTGGTGGGCGATGATCCTGCTGGTGATTTTTGGGTTGTGGGCGACGGAGGCACTAATGAACACACATTGGTAAGAAAAGTGGAAATTACTGAAGGAAATACGGATTGGGCAATAGGAGCTACTCAGTGGGACGTTTATAACCAGGACAACACCACTTTTCTGGGTTCACATACTGCATATCCATGCACCCAATCCCCACAGGTTAGCCTGAGTAATTCTAATTTGTTTGTTAGTGAAGGAGATGGATCCATTGAATTTTATGTTCAGG
>JBDNHP010000416.1:0-2110 GCA_041688765.1 Flavobacteriales bacterium | reverse complement strand
TTATAAAAACCGCGGGGCATATCAAAAACTGATGTATGTATTTGCTTCTGATAACTTTAATCAGGCTTACAAACGGATGAAAGTTATGCAGCAATATGCTACTGTGAGGAAGGCACAAGCTAATGCCATAATGAGCACTCAGAAAGAACTTGCTGAGGCTAACTTTCAACTTGAACAAAGCAGGAAAGAAAAGGAAAAGCTTGCCAACGATAAAACACAAGAATCTTCGCTACTCGCGGGTGACAAATCTGAAAGGCAAGAGGCTCTTACTGCTTTGAAACAAGAGGAAAAAGGACTCAAGAAAAAACAGCAGCAACAAGAAGAAGAAAAGCAAAGGCTCAATCAAGCAATCCAGAAAATTATTGATGACGAGATCAAAGCTTCTAGGGCCAAAAACAATGGCAAATACGAGCTCACACCAGAAGGTAAAATAGAATCTGTCGCCTTTGAAAAAAACAAGAATAAATTGCCTTGGCCAGTAAGTAGAGGAGTTTTGACCGGGAAATTTGGAAAACAAAATCATCCCATTCTACCCGGAATTACCATAGATAGCAAGGGAATTGATATCTCTACTGATAATAATGCCGAGGTAACAGCCGTTTTTGGTGGAGAGGTAACTAAGGTTTTCTCTATCATGGGTGCTGGATTAAACATCATTGTTACACATGGAGGCTACAAAACAGTGTACACTAATCTCAAAGATTTAAAGGTTAAGGCAGGAGATAAAATAGAGCCACGGCAGTCCATTGGTAAGGTATTGACCGAAGGAGATAAAACAGTTCTTCATATCGAAATTTGGCAGGTAACTGCTACCGGTGGCACTCCACTCGATCCTATAAACTGGCTGAGTCCGAGGTAATTCTTGCGGCCTCGCTCTATCTTTAACCCTTTTATAATTTGCTGTGGCATATAAAATTCTTAGCGGAGACAACCCAATTGGGAATTAAAGCGCACAAGCTATTCTCTTTCAATTGCAAATCAACCCAATTCAATAGTTCTTGTATCAATTAATATTCTCGTTGGCTGTAAACTACTAGCCAAAAAAAGGCCGTCTCCAACTAGACGGCCAATCTTCAAATTCCAGAAAATATAGGGTAGAGATACAGGTTCAATTTTGATCAATAACCTGGAACAATTCGTCCAGATTGGGAGAAAGTATAATCTCTGTACGTCTGTTTCTAGCTTTATCAGCAGGGTCAACAGGAAGGTATTCACTTTTACCTGAAGCCGACAAGCGCTTAGGGTCAATACTGCTGTTTTCAGTCATCATTTTAACAACGGCAGTAGCTCTCAAAACGCTCAATTCCCAGTTATCGCGGGGAATATTATTTGATTTAAGTTGGTCTGTGTCAGTATGCCCTTCAACTATAATTTCCAAATCTCCTTGATCTTGAATTGCCTTGGCGAGCTCAACAATAGCCTTCTTTCCTTCAGGATCAATGGCAGTGCTTCCGGATGGGAAAAGCAGTTTAGATTCCATGCTCACATATACTTTTCCGTTCTTTTGTTCAACAGTAAGACCTTTGCCTTCAAAACCAAGCAAAGCCTTACTCACCTTATCTTTGAGTGTATTAAGTGCCGATTCTTGCCTTGAAAGTAGCTCTTCCATTTCGCTCATTCTCTTACCTCTCTCTTCAAGCTCAATTCCTAAGGTGTTAAGCGTTGTTTCTTTTTTATCGAGCTCATCTTCTTTTAAGAGCAGCTCTGTGCGGGTTTTTTCGAGTTCTTCCAACAACTTTTTATTCTCCAAAGCCGCTTCAGAAATGAGAGTCATATTCTTGGATGACACCATATCGTTCAACTCATTCAGCTTGTCGTATTGAGTGCGAATTTGTCTGAAATTCACCCCGAAATCGGTTGTGTCCTGAATAAGAAGTTTATTTTCATCCGTTAGAACTGCAAGTTTGGAACTGCATTCGTCTAAAGATGACTTAAGATTCAGGTTCTGATCTTTTATAGTCTTGTTTTCAGCATCAAGAGCTTCTTTTTTGCTCTTCATTTCTTCCATTTGTCGGGCTGGAACACAAGAGGTTAACATCGCTGCCACAGCGAAAAACAGGATTAATATACGATTTCTCATAATTGACTTTCTACTTTATCAAAGTTGCAC
>JBDNHP010000415.1:0-2612 GCA_041688765.1 Flavobacteriales bacterium | reverse complement strand
TTTGGAAAGAAGGCCTTGATGATTTGCAGTACTGCGCAAGTGCGTAAGTGATTGTAAAAGAGATAAGGCTCTCTGTGTAATTTGTCATATTTTTAAGTGTTCATTCCTTAGTCCCCATTTTTTGGGTTCGACATAAATTTCTGTCTGCTTTCACATTCTAGGTCATTCTCTTTCACTTTCTCTCTCTGATTTTCCCGACCTTTGCGATATGCTACAAGCAATCGGAATAAAAAAAGCATTTGGTGATGTTCAGGTTCTCAAAGGGATTGATCTCCGGATAGAGGAAGCAGAACTTGTTTCAATTGTTGGCGCATCAGGTGCCGGCAAAACCACATTACTTCAAATTCTGGGAACACTTGAAAAGCCGGATCAAGGCCAGGTATTGATTGGAAACAAAGACATTACTTCTCTCAACAAGAAAGAACTTGCCCGCTTCCGGAATCAGCATATTGGCTTCATTTTTCAGTTTCATCATTTGCTGCCTGAATTTAGCGCGATGGAAAATGTTTGCATTCCTGCTTTCATTGCCGGTACTTCTAAATCCGAAGCTGAAGAACGTGCTAAAGAGCTACTGAATGGTTTGGGTCTCAGTCATCGATTTAATCACAAACCTTCTGAATTAAGCGGTGGTGAGCAACAAAGAGTGGCAGTAGCAAGATCTTTGGTCAATAAACCCGACGTGATTTTCGCCGATGAGCCTTCAGGCAATTTGGACTCTAAAAATGCCCGGGAATTGCATGAATTATTTTTCCGATTGAGAGAGGATTTTCGTCAAACCTTTGTGATTGTTACGCATAACGAAGAATTGGCGAATCTAGCGGATAGAAAGGTGGTTATTCGGGACGGACTTATCAGTGCCTAAACCCGCAAGGTGCCTTCCACAAGCTCAGGCACCGGAGCTTAATAGAATGATTCGCAACATCATTTATAAACCCCGCTTTGATCACTTGTTTCCTAATAACAATCCTCATTTCTCCCATGTGGCAATAGTTGCCTGAGATTATCGAAGGCATCGTTACTCTTTAAAAGTCTTTCGAAAAAATTCATAAAATACTCGGCTTGCATACTATTTTTTATTTAACTTACCGGCATGAAACTCAAACCGGAAGAATCAGTCGATTTCCATATAAGATGGGCATGGCATAATATTGCTCGCTTATATAACGATGAGGCGGCAAAATTTGGAGGTAGTGTTTCTCAAGGATATGTATTGCTAAGTATAGATAAGGAAGGAACTCCTTCTACTTATCTCGGCCCCAAAATGGGCATGGAAGCCAGAAGTCTTACCCGCACCCTAAAAAGTATGCAAGAAGATGGCTTAATTGAACGCAGAGCTGATGATAAAGATGGCCGAATGATTCGCATTTATCTCACTGAAAAAGGCCGCAAAAAAAGAGAAACTGCAAAAAAAGCAGTGCTAGCATTTAATACACATGTCCGCACTATAATCCCCGAACAAAAGCTCAAAGTCTTTTTTGAAGTAATTGATAACCTCAACAAAGCATTACTCAATACTAATCAAGTATTTATTTCGAACGCAGAATAATTGTTTAGATGAAAAACAGAGCCATAAATAAAGTAGCCGTACTCGGTTCAGGAGTAATGGGATCACGAATTGCTGCACACTTCGCCAATATCGGTGTGCAAGTGCTCCTGCTCGATATTGTTCCTTTTAACCTCAACGATGAAGAAAAGGCAAAAGGCAAAACATTAGAGGATAAAGAAGTTAGAAATCGTTTGGTGAATGATGCACTCAAGGCTGCTCTTACTTCCAACCCCTCTCCTATTTACCGCAAAAGTTTTGCGAGCCGAATAAGCACCGGAAACTTTGATGACGATATGTCTAAAATCGCAGATTACGACTGGATTATTGAAGTGGTTGTTGAGCGTCTAGACATCAAACAACACGTTTTTGAAAAAGTAGAGAAACATCGTAAAAAGGGCACACTTATTACGAGTAATACTTCCGGAATTCCAATCCATCAGCTTGCTGAAGGAAGATCTGAGGATTTTCGTCAACACTTCTGTGGAACGCATTTTTTTAATCCCCCTCGTTATCTTAAACTTTTGGAAATTATTCCAGGTCCGGAGACTTCATCGGATGTTATTTCCTTTCTGGAAGACTACGGCTCGCGTTGGCTCGGAAAAAAGGTGGTGCATTGTAAAGATACTCCCGCATTTATTGCCAATAGAATTGGAGTTTTCTCCATTCAGGCGCTCTTTCACATGATGAAAGAAATGAATCTCAGCATCGACGAAGTGGATAAACTTACTGGACCAGTTTTGGGAAGACCAAAATCTGCCACTTTCAGAACTTGCGATGTTGTTGGACTGGATACCCTTGTGCATGTGGCAAATGGCGTAAAGGCTAATTGTCCTAATGATGAGCGCTCTTCAACTTTTGATATCCCCAACTACATCACTGCGATGTTGGAAAAAGGCTGGTTAGGATCTAAAAGTGGACAGGGGTTTTTCAAAAAAGTAAAAAATGCCGATGGAAGTTCAGAAATCCTTTCGCTCAATCTCAATACGCTCGAATACGAGACTAAATCCAAAGTGAAATTTGCTACACTTGAGCAAACAAAAACTATCGATGATTTAGTACAAAGAAC
>JBDNHP010000048.1:0-11456 GCA_041688765.1 Flavobacteriales bacterium | reverse complement strand
CGCAGAGATGATTCAAGGCGAAATGGGGTTTTAGGGTTTAAACGCGGAGGGCGCAAAGGGAACGCAGAGGGCGCAGAGATGATTCTAGGCGGAATGACAAGGTATAATAATGGATCTCTTTGAGGAATTTCGCACCTTCGCACCGTCGCAGCTAATTCTAAATTTTCAACTAATGAAATCCCCTCAGAACTTTTAAAAAAAGACCCTGCAGTATTCAAACTAAAGGGCTTTTTAATATTTAGAAATGGTATAATTATTCCATTCTTTTTCTCAACTCAGCATCTAATGCATCCAAGAATTCTTCCGTTGACAAGTAATGATCTGATTGAAGATCTTCACCGTAAATGCAAAGTGCTAAATCTTTAGTCATACGGCCCGATTCAACCACATCTACGCAAACTTTTTCAAGCGTTTCACAAAAACGGATTAATTCAGTATTGCCATCCAACTTGCCACGATGAGCCAAACCACGAGTCCAAGCAAATATGGAAGCTATAGGATTAGTAGATGTTTTTTTGCCTTGCTGATGCATGCGGAAATGACGAGTTACCGTGCCATGTGCCGCTTCTGCCTCAACCGTTTTACCATCAGGAGTTACAAGTACACTGGTCATCAATCCAAGCGAACCAAATCCTTGTGCCACTGTATCGCTTTGAACATCGCCATCATAGTTCTTACAAGCCCATACAAATGCACCGCTCCACTTCAGTGCAGAAGCTACCATATCATCAATCAAACGATGCTCGTAAGTGATTCCGGCGGCCTCGTATTTGGCTTTGAATTCAGCTTGATAAATATCTTCGAAAATATCCTTAAATCGACCGTCGTATGCTTTTAATATGGTATTCTTGGTTGATAAATACAGCGGCCATTTTTTGCTAAGAGCCATATTGAAACAGGAGTGTGCAAATCCCGTAATGGATTCATCAGTGTTGTACATGCTCAAAGCAACTCCATCACCTTTGAAATTATAAACTTCCCAAGTTTGAGCATCGTCCCCGTTTTCAGGAACGAAAGTCATTGTGAGTTTACCTTTTCCTTTAATTACAGTATCAGTAGCGCGATACTGATCTCCAAATGCATGACGACCAATCACGATCGGAGCTGTCCAATTTGGCACCAAACGAGGGACATTACTGCAAATAATTGGCTCACGAAAAACGGTTCCATCTACGATATTGCGGATCGTTCCATTGGGCGATTTCCACATTTTTTTAAGTCCAAATTCCTTCATCCGATCTTCGTCAGGAGTGATGGTAGCGCATTTTATACCTACGTTGTATAGTTTGATCGCTTCTGCTGCGGCAACGGTAATTTCGTCGTTAGTACGATCTCGTTCTTCCATTCCCAAATCGAAATATTTTACTTCGAGTTCGAGGTATGGGAAAATGAGTTTGTCTTTGATGAATTTCCAGATGATGCGGGTCATTTCATCCCCGTCCATTTCCACTACCGGATTGGCGACTTTAATTTTCTGCATGGTATAAATAATCTGAAATAAATATTAAAAAAGAAGCGCCCTAAGGCGCCTTAATAGAATCAATGAGTATCGCGAACGGAGAAGAAGAATGCGGCTTCATTAGCGGCATTTTCATCACTGTCAGAACCATGCATTGCATTTGCAGCAATAGAAGTGGCAAACATGCGGCGAATTGTGCCCTCTGCAGCTTTCTGAGGATCAGTAGCTCCGATAAGGGTGCGGAAATCTTCTACTGCATTGTCTTTTTCAAGGATAGCCGCTACGATAGGGCCAGAAGTCATGTAGTCAACCAATTCGCCATAAAAAGAACGTTCGCGGTGAATTTCGTAAAATTTGCCGGCCTCTTCTTTGCTGAGACGGGTCCATTTTAATGCTTTAATTGAAAAGCCTGATTCGATAATTTTATCGATGATTTTTCCGGTATGACCGGCACCGGTTGCGTCCGGCTTAATCATTGTGAAGGTGCGAGTTGCAGCCATAATTTTTGTGTGTAGGTGTCTTTTTTCGAGGTGCAAAGGTAGGGATAAATTTGTAATAGGAAAAGGGTGAAAGCAGTGAAAACAAGAGCAAAATATGCCAGAACTGAGTAAATGAATTTCATTGAATTGTCTTCGATTATTATATGTTAAGTTATTGAAATATAGTGTGTTGCTAATCTTTAAAGGAGCAAATCATGGCAAATGCTTATATTTGCAAATATAAAATTCAATCCCATGAATATGTCAGGCACACGTCAGGGCATCAGTTCCAAAGAAGCGATGCAACTTGAAGTTAAGTATGGAGCGCATAATTACCATCCTATTCCCGTAGTGCTTGAGCGTGGTGAAGGAGTTTTTGTTTGGGATTGTGAAGGAAAAAAGTATTACGACTTTCTTTCTGCCTATTCTGCTGTAAATCAGGGACATTGTCATCCAAGAATTACCAAAGCTTTGATTTCCCAAGCCGAGAAACTTACCCTCACGTCAAGAGCCTTTTACAATAGCAACTTGGGTAGATACGAAAAGTACTTATGTGAGTATTTTGGATATGATAAGGTTTTGCCCATGAATAGTGGTGCCGAAGCAGTTGAAACGGCCCTCAAATTATGCCGTAAATGGGCTTATGAAAAGAAAGGTATTGCAGATAATGAAGCCATTATTGTAGTTTGTGAGCAAAACTTTCATGGACGAACTACTACCATTATTTCATTCTCCAGTGATGCCGATTCCCGCGATCATTTTGGCCCATTTCCCGAAGGTTTTGTGAAAATTCCATTCAATGATTTGGATGCTCTTGCAAAAATGTTAGAGAATCCCAATGTGGCCGGATTTCTGGTAGAGCCAATCCAAGGTGAAGCCGGCGTAAACGTTCCGGCTGATGATTATATAAGTAGAGCTTTTGCCATGTGTAAGAGCAAAAACGTTCTCTTTATGGCTGATGAAATTCAGACTGGAATTGCTCGAACAGGAAGCCTTTTGGCAACTTGCGGAAATTGCTCTTGCGAAAACCATTGTGAAAAACAGAGTACTTATGTGAAGGCAGATTTGCTCATTTTGGGAAAGGCGCTTTCAGGGGGAGTTTATCCTGTTTCTGCAGTGTTGGCTGACAATGAAATTATGAATGTGATTAAGCCCGGACAGCACGGTAGTACTTATGGTGGAAATCCTTTGGCCGCTGAGGTTGCTACTGCAGCTTTGGAAGTAGTTCAAGATGAAAATCTGGCTCAAAACGCCCGCCGATTGGGCAAAATATTCAGAGCTGAAATGAAGAAATTGATTTCCGAAAGTTCATTAATTACAGAGGTAAGAGGCAAAGGTTTGCTGAATGCCATCGTAGTTAATGATTCTCCGGAAAGTAGCACCGCTTGGGATATTTGTATGCAGCTAATGGATAATGGATTATTAGCTAAACCTACTCATGGAAACATTATTCGTTTCGCTCCGCCATTGGTGATGAATGAAGAGCAGTTGATGGATTGCGTTAGGATAATTAGAGAGACTGTCTTGAATTTTAAATCTTAAGTTTCAGAGGGTATTTCATTCAATAATTTCCCAAAAGAGAAAACGCAAAGCAATCGAAGAATTTGCTTTGCGTTTTCTCTTTAATGACCGTTTTATTCGGACAGATGTACTCCGCTGAAAGTACCTGTCATTGTTATAGATTGAGCCGGACTTTCTTCATTCTCCATAATAACAGAAATGTTCCCTGAGATATAATAATCCTTGTCAGGAATAAACGTAGTAATGTATGAGCGCTGAGTAATTTCTATTGTGCCCGACACTCCTGTAAATCCGAGCGCTCCAATGCCAGTGTTAGTATAGGTGCACAAATCAGCTTGTATAGGATAGGTACCAATTATAAGGGTTGGCACCGCGGCTCCTAAAGTAATCACACCCAAAGCTAAATCGTATGTTGCCTGAATAAGAAGTTCTTCACTAAAATCCGAATAAATTCCCAACAGTGCTGACCCGTCAATATCAATACTCAAAAAATTATCAGGCAGATTAATAGTAGCTTGATCCGTAAAATCTCCAGTGATATTAACGTTTAGGATTGCAGCAGGAATAACATCATTGTTTTCGATAACAGGTTCTTTTTCTTCGTCTTTTTTGCAAGAACTCAACACGCTAAAAAGCAAGGTGAATAGCAGAACTGCTTTAATGGAGGGGGTAGAAAATTTCATCATCTATGTTTTAAATTGATTCGTCAAGCAGGCTTGCCAATAATAGTGCCATTTTTCGGATTTTCAAGAAAAGCATGTTTGTTTAAGCGTGCAGAGAATAATTTCAGTTTTTGATGAAACTCAATTCAAGGAGTGATGGAATTTTATTGTGTGAAGGATTTGCAAGTTATTATGTAATAGAATACATCAGGTTCAATTACTGATAACATTTATTAGCAAGGGCGAATCGAAGATCGCACCCGGTGAAATCACATCTTCTTCCAGGGGTATGTTTTTGCCATAGCGTTCTGATAGCGTTTGTTTCACAATCGCACTACTGAGGTCGAATTCCCGGAGTTTTTGAATTTTCCCGACTTCTATATCTAATGTTCGATCGTATAGTTTCCATACTAGTTCTGAACAGTAGATGTTTTCATCCGACCATTCGAAACTGGAATCGTAATTTTTTCCAAGAAATCCATCGGCCATCTTTTTCATTTCTGCCATTTTGGAATCGGTCAAAACCTTATCTGCGTTTTGGAGTCTTTTGATTACATAATGTCCATCTTTTCCTCGCTTGATCCAATCTTTAAGAGGAGTGATGCGCACCGGTTGAACAGCTTCATAAACCACCATTTCATTGCCTTTTTTGAAAAGAATTCCGCAGTGAGAATAGATGGATTTTGTTGCTTCCTGAATGGCGGCACATTGAGCAGATACGGAAGATTGGAAAATGATAT
The DNA here is from genome assembly GCA_041688765.1 of Flavobacteriales bacterium. Taxonomy (GTDB): domain Bacteria; phylum Bacteroidota; class Bacteroidia; order Flavobacteriales_D; family Sanyastnellaceae; genus JBDNHP01. The sequence goes on along the minus strand of JBDNHP010000048.1, from coordinate 6,595 downwards.
CTCCTTCACGAAGGTTGTCGAGTTTCGTGACACTTGTTTTTTTCTCTAAAAAAGTTTTAGGCGGAAAGTCGGAATTACTTAGTACTGCGCCGCCGATAAGGATGCATAGTACAATTGAAAAGGAGTAGAGGAAGTATTTCATTTGATCCGAATTTGATTTGGGATGTTAAATTAACGGTAAATGAGTCTGTTATTGTGCGTTTCACATTAATTCACAAATAAAAAATCCAAAATCAAAGAGAGGTTCTCCTTGATTATGGATTTAATCTATAGTGGAAATTAACTTAATGCTTTAGGATTGGGTTCGTATTCATTTGATCCGGATTGACTATCGGTACAGAAAAGGATAATCAACCAAATGCTTCCAATTGATGGAATCAAACCAATAAGAATCATCCATCCGCTTTTACCGACATCATGCAGTCGTCTCACTCCAACGGCAATTCCTGGAATAAGCACGTCAAGCATGTAAGCAAAATATATGAATCCATAAGGCAGTAGGCCTATATTGAGTCCAAGAACATTATCAAGCAAAGTGGCTGCGATTGCGAATATAATATTGAAGAGGACAAACATCCAGTATTCCTTTCTACGGGCTCTGCCATCAAAATCAAAATACTGTTTTAGAACTTTGGTATACCAATTTATAAATTGTGGTTTAGTGCTTCCTACTATTATGGCTTTTCGGATGGATCCCTGCTTTTATAGTGGCGTTCAGCCACACAATGAGTGCCGGAAGTAACAAATATTACATTGGATAGTAAAGCAGTGGCCAATGATTTGAAAACTAATGGTTTTGCGTTAATAAGTACAGGGAATTTTGGGTGATGATTTAATGAGTGGAGACTTAGCCCAGACTTTGTAATTATAAAAGCCAATTGGCAATAGCGATCATAATTGGTATTAATACCAATGCAAGTATTATTATAAATCTGATTTCATACGTTAATGATCTTATTAAAGGAATTTTTTACTAAAATTTTGAAATTGTTCTGAGTAAATAATATTAGGGGTATTTGAGAATTTGCACCCTTTTTCTTTTAGTATCGATAAGGCATTTGCGTGGTCTTTTTTAAACATTTTCAATTCAACGCTTTTATGCAAATTATTGCCTAAAAGGCCAATAGAGATAGAGTGTTCGTCTGGTATAAAAGATTCAAAATAATGTTATTGAAGCAAGATGCTCATTTGATCTTCTTCCCAAAGTGATTGCATGATTATTAAATGAACTATTGACTGAGCAGATAGTGATTTCATCCTTGTATGGAACGGCAGAATTATGTGGAATTGGAAAATACTTTACGTTTTAATGGAATAATTTGGATACATACCTATGGGATTAGAACTCGCCCCCTCCCCATGCGAAGCTTCAAAATCGCCAATTTTTGGCTGTCTTTTTTACGATTACTTACGTTTAAAATGAATATGGGATATTTCATGACATTTTGGGCTAATATTTCCGTGTTTAGTTAACTCTTGTAGCTACTAGTGGACGATATTTTTGTGTTTAAAATGGTAATAATGCTGCTGCAAATTTTCGAACGGATAGGCGGATTGTTAATTCTGAAATTTAATAATTATCAAAACTGTGATTTCATATAATCATAATACTCCTTTCCATTACTTTGCGTAAATGGGAATTTGTAGTCTGGACAGTAATCTTCTAACATGTAAAAAAGATGTCGGGCGTCATTGTCGGAACCAGGATCTGGAATGGACATAATTCGAATCATCATAGCATATCGGAAATGATCTAAAAGGCTCATTTGATCCTGACTATTCTGATTTATTAAATGCGAAGCTCTTAGAATGGCTTCAATTGCTGTTGCGAATTCTTGATGAAATGTAAATTCGGAATGGTTGATCAAAATTCTTTCAGCAAGCGGATGAGGGACAAGTGCTGCATGAAGATTAAGTTTGTTTTCAGAATACATAAATGGACTTAAATAGATATCTCTCTTAAATAGATTTTCTTTGATTAAACTCAACAAAATTTGATCGCCTCGTGATAAAAAACCATTAAAGCTGCCTTGGGTTAGATCCCAACTGAATTGATCAATTGCAATGGTTGAATCGTGCCATTCAAGGTAATTTATGGTGTCCAGTGTCTCTATATTCATTCCGAATTCCAATTGATAGTTATGATGAAGGTAGCTGGGATACCAATTGGTGTTGAGCATATTTACATCAACAATTGTAACATCTGTCCGATATTTTTCAATGCTTTGTAAATACAATAGTGGAAATGTGATATTATCTCCAGAACTGATGAAGATCGCATTTTCATTGCATTCATTTAAAGTTAATCGAGCAAGTTCCAAAAGGTATTCTCCAAGACCTCCTCTGGTTTTTCCCTCCCGGCAAGCGGATTCGGCAGAAGCTATATCATTATAATAGCAGTAGTTTAATGCTAGTGAAGACCATTCCGCAGCAATTTTAGAATATGGATCTAATGCAAGCATTTGCCCTTGGTATTTGAGCTGGATTTTAATTATTTTTTCAAAGTATCCGCTGCTGATTTCAACCATTTTAGCATCAGTTTCGATGATCGTGTTGCCATCTTTGGAATTCAGGCGGCTAAAGGTATAACCTAGAAAATAAAGCAGTTCAGGGTGGTCTGGGTTTAATTCCAAGGCCTTTTCCAGTACTTCTGCGGCATAATCATAATCCTGCAAGTCAAATTCCTTGTTGAATTCCAGTTTCCCGAGATTCAATAGTGAATCAAACACCGAGGCTTGCGAAAATCCAAAGAAATGGGAACTGAAAATTAAAATGAAGAAAGCGCCAAGCTTCATGATGAATTAATTTGAGGATGAAATTATTGAATAGTTTTTTATCCTCATCAGCATTGGAAAAATTTAACTTTTGAAGGTGTCAATGCTGTTCAATTAATTTACTTCTTTTGCTTAACATGAGCATCTGATATAATGCCACAACAGTCCAAAATAGATTGATGATTAAGAAGGGATAGGATTTGATCATATAGGCATTGAAAGCGAGTAATAACGCACATGAAAAATTCAGGCCCAAATACAAATAGGACTGGGTTTTAATCTTGTTTGAAATGTTAAGTAAAAATCCGGAGAGGAGGCCAACTGCTCCTATCCATCCGGTTATTGTAACGAGTGTGTCCATGTGAATAGATTGTGTTTTGATTTTGTAAAATTGTTTTGCGATGGAGTCCTATCGCTTTAGTATTTTAATTGATGATTCATATTTGCTATTGAATCTCAATATGTAAAGCCCTTCTGGTAATATGCTCACATCTATACGAGATGATTTGTGACTGAGATTTCCTTGCATTTGTATTTGTCCTCTGGTGCTGAATATGGCATATTCGCAAGGAGCAATAGCAGACTGAATGTATAAGTATTCCTCAACAGGATTGGGATATACGCTTATTAGTTCTAAGAAATCAGGTTTCTCAATTCCAATTTGTGGGCCATTTAAGTAATTGTCTAAATATTCGCTCAGATCTAAGAAGTGAAGCTTTGGTGGAATATTGATAAAAGGCTCTTGAACTACTTGTTCGTTTGTTAAAAACCATTGCAGACCATCTTCAGTAGTGATTCCTTCAATTTGATGGACCAATATATTTAGATTTATTTTGCGTTTATTACCACTTAAAAAATCTCCTTCCGAAAAATCATAGAGGAGATAAACAAAAGGTTGAAGCAAATTACTGCTGTATCCACATAAGCCAATAAGTCCTTCTTCTTCCATATAGACCGCGCCAGTGATGAGTCCATTAACGTCGTGAGTAGATAGGTATTCTGCTATATGCGCTCCGGGTGTTTTAGGCAATGAATATACGCTGGTTTCGAAATTAATCCACTGTTTTGTAAATAGGTAAATGCTGTCTTCGGAAACAATAAAAGCTTCACAATCAAAATCGTTGTTATTGCTGCCTGTGGGTTCTAAATTGAACTGATCTTCATAAGAGAAGTGAATGGTATCGATAACAGGATTCTCGTTTAATAATGACAGTTTATCAATGCGCAAAATAGCTAAATCAATTCGATTTCCATTTACATTATTCCCAAAGTCACCAATGTACAAATAGTCTTGATCTTGTGATATTTCTTCCCAATCATCATTGACAACATCTCCGAGATCGAAGCTTTGTAGAATGGATCCACCATTTGGATTCATCGAATAGATATGAGTATCGCTATCATCATTATGTGCCCAAAGCAAATCGTTCCAATAAACAATTCCGGATATTTCAATTAAATCATCCGAAAGCACAACATTATTCTGTGGACTCAAACTTGTAGCAGGGTAGAGGCATGTTCCGTCATTGGTATCAGCCTCGATATTGTAATTGTTGGCAAGTGGATCTGTACAGCCAGGGGATTGGGCAACTGACTGGAAACTGAGTAGCAGTAATAGAACAAGATATATGACTTGGGAGAGATTCATAGGTGTTTTTTCTATTGAACGGTACTAATTCCTTTGTCTGGCACTAGGATAAAATTCAGATTTTTACTATAGTCTAAATGATCGTATTCTAGTCCTAAAATGCGGAGATTATTATAATAGTCATTTAGCTGGATAAAATAATTTTTTTCTAACTTGAATACAGCGGCTTCATTGCCTATATTCTCTATAAAAAACCATTTCTCGAGCAGTCTAGCAGTTCGTTCATTCCCATCTAGGAAAGGATAGATTATGGCAAATGCCAAATGGATGTAGGCTGCATAGTAAAAATTTTCAAAAGCATTCAGTTTCGAATTTTTAAGCACTTCGATATCTTCCAATAATTTATCAAGTTCTCTTTTTAAAATGGCTGGATTAGCAGGTATATAATCAAACTTATCTTCCTTATTGATCACAAACGTTCGGTTGTTGTGTATCAATCCTTGTTGACTTTTGGGTAAAAGATTGTCGATTAAAATGGCATGTGCTTTTTGAAGGTTTTCAAAACTTATTTCATGACTTTCGATGAATGTATATGAAGCAAAAAGATCGTCAGTTCTTTTTGTGTAATCTACTTGGTATGGAACATTCAAAAATTGATGTTTATAATAACTATCGAAATCGATATTTTCTCCTTCAATTTTGGATGAATATACCGATGACAGCGATTTATAGAAATTGAAATATTCAACACTAATTTCCTCTTTATTGATACGCCTCATTTGTTCCAATGGAGATTCCCCCAATGCTTGAGTGAACTCAAAAAGTAATTCCTTACTCAAAATATTGAATGACATTTGAACAGTTTGAAGTAAAGATAGAGGATTAGGCGCTTATTTGGCAAAGGAGGCCTCAATTCTTAATCTGTAATTCCTTCTCATAAATATCTTCCAGATGCAAAGTATCACCGAGGAAATCTAAAATATGTAAATCGTAGCGAAAGTCAACCTGCGTGCCCAAGGGAGCATAATAGTAAACTACCCACATATCTCCTTCGGATAGGCCCACACAGCCATTGGATACCGCTTTTTTTAGTGTGGATTTGTTGGTGGTTGGATGGATAAGTGAGCCGGGGCGCTCATCGTTGATGGTAGGCTCAATCCAAGGGATTAAAGGTAATTCTGTATAGCGCTTGTCGTCACGACGGGTTTTGTAATAGCGTTTGTTGTCCTTGGGATTAATAAACCAAGGATTTTTATTGATTCGCACAATTTCGCCGGATCCAACAGGGGTTTCCAGATTGATAACGCGACCAGCCATTTTCAAAAAGCTTTCATCATGCTTTCCTACCCGCACATTGAAATGGTGTAATAGTTTGTCATTCTCCCAGATTCGAAGCTTGAATTCTGGAATGTTGACATCTATTCTTGTTTGCCGCATTTTCTGATAAAGACGAGCCACCAATGTGGAGTCTGGAATAGTGATTTCTTGCCCGCTATGCAATACGATGAGCGCATTTGGATTTTCAACAAATTCTCCTCTTTCTTCCAATCGGTAGTAGTAATCGGTTGTGCGAAGTGTATCGATGATCCATGAATTGGCCCTAATCAACACATGTTCTGTAATAGCCATACCAGCTACCGAATCATGGATCAGCAAAAGACTATCGATAAAAGCGTAGAAATGACTCAGAGGAACGTCATATTCCACTTTAACGGTGGGCAAAGGTAGGGCGGCGGTTTTGCCTGTGGATGCGATTGAGAGCCCATCAATTCGAATAGGCCTTATTGCTTTTCCGGGCGAAGCAGAATTATTCTCACATCCTACGATTATCAGGCTGAGGAGGATTGCTAAAATCCTGCTTCGAAACCTTATCATGCAGGTTCCGGAACTGCTGCGTCTTTCTGTTTTCTGTAAGGGAATGAATAGAATATGCTGCGTTTTGCCGCGCGCATTTGCTTGTCGCTATTGTGAAATTTATTGAAAACAGTTGCAGTTACTCCAAAGTATTCGTAAGTGCTGCCATCGCTGAAAGTGATTTCCATAAGTAATCCTTTGTGATGGTAATTCGTAATGTTTCCTTTCTCGATAATGGCATTGTAGGTGTCCAATTCTGCGGCAATCGTTTCAGGAGCCATACTCACCAAAAAGGCATAACCGTCGATGATCTGTCTGCTCATCATTTCGGCTTCAGCAGTGCGCTCATCACCCGCTAAAAACTTGTCGGGATGCCATT
>JBDNHP010000414.1:0-2647 GCA_041688765.1 Flavobacteriales bacterium | reverse complement strand
TATTGGCTGAGTAAAGCACTTTTATGGGTACTGGAGTGGATATCATCATTACCGAAAGCCAATGCAGGACCCTATTTTCCGGAGTTTAGTTTAACTATTGCGAGTTTTATTGTGCTCCTCGGAATTCACCAATGCCTGCTCCAAAAAAGACTCGCAACTTTGATAATACATCTATGTTATGCTGCTTTGGTAATTGCTGCATTCCATTTGATGAAAACTCCGGATCAGCCGGAAATTCTCCTCAGTCAGAAATTCAAAAATCCGATTGAAATCACATTTGAAAACAAGCAAGTTGTCTTTAGTACCAACGACAGTTTAACATCAACTAAGAAATTAATCATCAGCCAGCATTTCAGCAAAGATTCCATTCATAACATCACACCGCAATTCAAGTTTGAGAATAATGAAACACAATGGATTCGTACTTCAGAATTACTTCTGCGAAATGAATACATCCAAAAAGAATACCTATCGTTTTCAGAACGTGATGCCCACATATTCATTCTTCGAAAGCCACAAGATTTTAAGAAAATGAGCTTCAAATTACCCTCTTGTGAATTGATTATTTTTGATGACAGCTGGACTCAAAAGGAATTCTCAAGGCTAGGTCAACAAGCAGATTCAATGAACATTTCTGCTTACTCCACTAAAGATGGCTGGATTTCCATATATCGAATAAAAAGCTTGGATGACCTATCTTTGCGGTATGAGTGGCAATAAACTAAAATTGATAGAGTGTCCGCGTGATGCTATGCAAGGTTTAAAGGAATTTATTCCAACCGAACAAAAAGTGCGATACATCAATCAATTGCTAAATATTGGATTCGACACCATCGATTTTGGGAGTTTCGTTTCTCCCAAAGCTATACCTCAAATGAAAGATACATCTCAGGTGCTATCAATGCTCAATTTGAATGAACATTCATCCAAATTGTTGGCAATTATTGCCAACGAACGAGGTGCCATGGATGCTTGTGCGTATGAAGAAATTAGCTATTTGGGATATCCCTTTTCGATATCCGAAGAATTCCAAAAGCGCAATACAAATGCCAGTCTTGAAGAATCTCTAAAACGTGTTGAAGAAATTCAAAATCTATGTTTGAGAAGTCGTAAGCAATTAGTAGTGTATATAAGCATGGCGTTCGGTAATCCCTATGGCGAGAAATGGCATCCGGATATTGCTGCTCAATGGTCTGAAAGACTTTTCAAAGATTTTGATATTCGAATTATTGCATTGAGCGATACAATTGGTGTCTCTGATCCTGAAAACATTTCTATGCTTTTCAGTAATTTGATTCCTGAATTACCGGAAGTGGAGTTTGGGGCTCATTTACATACTAGGCCGGAGACTTGGAAAGAAAAAATAGAATCAGCTTGGAACAGCGGATGCAGAAGATTTGATGGGGCTATAAAAGGATTTGGTGGCTGCCCTATGGCTAAGGATGATCTCACGGGAAATATGCCAACTGAAAATTTGCTTGGCTATTTTGAAGAAATTAAGGTTGAAACTGGGATTGATAATAAAACATTTGCCGAAGCTCAGCGGATTGCGGAGGAAATTTTTCCTTCGTAGAAATCAATTAAGACTGTGACTGAATTCTTTAAATCCAAAACGTTTCTTGTACAGTTCGATCGTTTCGATCTTTCTGATGTTTATTTTGATTTTGCAGCGTTTCACTTGATCAATATTTAGGGTTGGAGATCACCTCATTGTACGCTTTTAATCAATATTAGGTTACGAATGTTCACTACAAATGCTGAAATCAATAAAAATGTCCGCTTGTTGATCAAGGTCGTTTACAGAATAAGTGCCTCTGCTTTTTCACAATGAACTCAAAAATACCATGGCAATTTTGCTGGCATTTGAAGATCTGCAAAATGACTACTGAAAGTTCCTTGCGAAATCGAATCCATTTATCTCAAAAAGAAGGAATTAGAAATAAATTCGGATGGGTTTCCTACTAACCAAAATTGGCTAAAAGATTAAACTAGATTTTTGCAGAACGCAAAATCAAAACAAAGCTCGAACTGTTCTTTGAATTCGTTCTTTCCAGGCTTTGTGATCCATTACTTGAAAACGCTGAATTTCTCCATCCAGTCCAATTAATGCAAGATTTCCCCTGAACATTTCAAGACGTTTGAAATAATCAACCTTTTCTACTAATCTCAACGGAATGCTCCAATCCGCAGAATCACCGGGTTCTTCGCACAAGAATGAAATCTTCTCATGGGTTAAAACTAGCTGTCCGTTTATAGGACGAAAATCAACCCAACGCGTGGCCGGTTCCCTAAAAAATACGTGTCGTTGCATATTAAACTAAGTCAGGTGAGTGCCAAATTAGTAATTTTTACTAAGAGTCAATAGGTTACGGTAAAAATATGAAGCAATACTTTAAGGCTATTCAAGCAAGGAAATGGAAAAAATCCCGATTAATAGGTTAAGCTATAAGGATAATTGCTTGATTTCCAATTAAATGGGAAATCAAGGATAGATTTAGAATGGCTAATCCTCCAAAGTTAGAAACAGAAAAAAATGTTGTGAATTCTTTAAAAAATAAGTGCAGAAAGGATAAATCCAACAACGATAGATGTGAATTTCATGAGATTGAAACGATGGCCTGCATCCGCTTCGAAGAGTATGGTTGTA
>JBDNHP010000413.1:0-4973 GCA_041688765.1 Flavobacteriales bacterium | reverse complement strand
AGATTTGCTGCTTACGGGAACAACTGAATTGGAAGAGTTAATTGAAACTCCTTGGCTTGGTGAAGCAAGACCTTATGTATCCAAAATCAATTCAAGTACTGGCGAAGACATTTGGGTAACTATGATTGATACTATAATGAACGAAGGCACTGCTGTTAAAACCTTAGATCTAGGTGATGGCACTTTCATTGGTGCGGGTTACGATAAAGGAGGCGGTTACCGTGGTGTAATTACTCGATTTACCCTCGACGGCGACAGTCTTTGGTACCGGGCCTATGAATTTGAACCCGAAAGAAGTTCTCAATTCAGAGATATTATTCCTACAAACGATGGTGGATTTATTGCGGTTGGAAAGGCAATGCAAGATGAAACAAGTGCATTTCAAGAAAGCTGGGCAATCAAAGTAGATGAGCACGGTTGTTTAGTTCCGGGCTGTCATTTAGTAAATGTGCCTGAATATGGCAAATTGCCTTCGCTGCGTATTGGCCCAAATCCCGCCTTCCATCAATTAAATGTATAATCCCTCCGGGTGTTGATGTAAAGGATGCAAATCTTCACATTTATGATATGCAAGGCAAAATCATCAAATCTCTACATCTTTCCAACAACGACATTACTCTTATGCTGGATATTTCCAATTTAAGCAATGGCAATTATATTGTCAATATTGAAGGCAAAGAAGTCAAAAGAACAGAAAGTATAAAATTTGCCGTGCAGAAGTGAGTTGGGGTATAAATTTAATATTTGCTTTATATAGGAATTATTATAAACATGCGACCACCTTCGTTGACATGCTTCGTAATACGTTTGAAAGAATTGATTGGCTAATAATATTCAAAAACCCATCACCAATTTTTTAATATATCAAACCACATCATTTTTACCGATCCTGAAGGGATCGCATCTTTATAGAAAACATAATTTGTACATTACCTCCCGACCCCGAAAGTGGTCGAACATTTAGACTTTTGGATTTAGAAATTCATTCCCTTACCCCAATTCAGGAATGCCCGGTTATTAAATGAAAAGGATTCTCAACTATCGGGCATTGCTGAGGTTTTGCCTAATCCTGCTAATTTGGAAGTTTACGCACCCAAAAGCACCATCATCGGGTCTTTTCCGCCAAATAATAAACTCTCCGGTTGCTCTAACATTTTCTTTACTGATACCAGGAAACTTACGCTTTCTTTGCCATCAATAATGCGATGATCGTATGATACTGCGAGGTACATCATTGGACGTATTACAACTTGACCGTTTTCAGCAACGGGTCTTTCAATAATATTATGCATTCCAAGAATTGCACTTTGGGGAGGATTGAGAATTGGAGTTGACATCATCGACCCAAATACACCGCCATTGGTAATGGTAAATGTGCCCCCGGTCATTTCGTCAAGAGAGATTTTCCCATCTCGTGCTTTTACTGCTAAGCGACCAATTTCAGCTTCAATTTGAGCCAGACTCATTTGCTCAGCATTGCGAATTACCGGAACCATCAATCCTTTTGGAGTACTTACGGCAACACCTATATCAGCGTAATCATGATATACAATTTCAGGACCATCTATCATTGCGTTCACCGTAGGAAATTGTCGCAAAGCCTCGGTGCAAGCCTTGGTGAAGAAAGACATAAAGCCCAAATTCACTCCATGCTTTTCTTTGAAAATATCTTTGTATTTCTTGCGCAAATCTATAATTGGCTGCATGTTCACTTCATTGAAGGTTGTGAGCATGGCGGTTTCACTCTTGACACTAACCAAACGTTCCGCGATTTTGCGACGAAGCGTGCTCATCTTTTCGCGATTCGTTTCACGACTTCCTCCCCAGCCCTGAGCCGCAGAAGTATCGTAGCCCGATGACATAGCATTAATAACGTCTTGCTTGGTTATGCGTCCATCTTTGCCGCTTCCATTCACTTTTTCAGGACTCAATTTTGCCTCATCCATCATTTTTTTGGCGGATGGTGAAGGATGTCCACTTGCATAAGTGCTTGCTTTTTCTGCAGATTGTACAGAAGGAGCAGCCGCTGCAATTGGTTCAGCTACCTTAGCTTTTTCCTCTTTCTTTGCTTCTACTGGCTTGTCTTCCGGACGTTTTGCATCCGTATCAATAAGACATACTACTTGTCCAACTTTTACGGTATCCCCTTCAGAAGCTTTCAATGTAACAACACCAGACTCTTCAGCGGGTAATTCCAGTGTAGCTTTGTCAGAATCAATCTCGGCGATTGCCTGATCTTTTTCCACGTAATCGCCGTCTTTTACAAGCCAGCTAGCTATTTCAACTTCTAATATGGATTCTCCCGGTGAGGGAACTTTCATTTCGAGTATAGGCATTGTCCTATGAGTTTTTGGGCCTTAATTAGGCGTTTACTTTGCTAAAACTAAACAGTTTTTTCATCAAATTGCGGTAGCGCATTTCGTGCACACGCGCTTATCCTGTAGCTGGGCTGGCACTTTCAGGAAGTGTAACCGCTTGTAAATTGAGGTGGCGTAGCGCTCTTAGCATATACACCCAAGCTCCCATATTTTCGGGTTCTTCTTGCAGCCAAATGTAAATTTTAGCTGATTTGTATTTTTCTAAAATTGCATCAATTTGCTTTTGTGGCAAGGGATACAATTGTTCTAAGCGCACTAGTGCAATATTTTCTCCAATACCTAATTTCTCCCGTTCTTCCAATGCATCGTAATACACTTTTCCGCTGCAAAAAGCGATGGTATCCACGTCTTTTACTTTTACATTCGGGTCATCAATCAACTCCATAAAAGGACCTGTGCTTAAGTCGCTCATAGAACTAATGGCCTTTGGATAACGCAATAATTTCTTAGGCGTCATTACAATCAAAGGCTTGCGGAAATCGCGATGAATTTGTCTTCTCAAAACATGGAAAAAATTTGCAGGGGTAGTGATATTACAAACCTGCATATTATACTCAGCACATAAGCTCAAGTAGCGCTCCAAACGAGCACTGCTATGTTCAGAGCCCATGCCTTCATATCCATGTGGGAGTAGCATACACAGGCCGTTCATCATGCGCCACTTATCTTCGGCAGCACTCAAAAACTGATCTATAATAATTTGGGCGCCATTATTGAAATCTCCAAATTGTGCCTCCCAAATAGTGAGTCCGTTTGGATTCGCAAATGCGTAACCGTAGTCAAATCCTAAAACGCCATATTCGGAAAGCAGAGAATTGTAAATGCTAAGTTGGGCCTGTCCTTCCCGAATATTATTGAGCGGAATAATTTCATCTTCGTCATTTTCCGTTTTTACAACAGCATGACGATGAGAAAAAGTACCTCTTTCAACGTCTTGTCCCGAAACCCGAACAGGATAACCCTCATCGAGTAAAGTTGCATAAGCCAGCAATTCGCCCATGCCCCAATCGAGTTTGTCTGTTTCAATCATTTGCAAGCGGTCATCAAAAAGCTTTTCGATCTTTTTGAAATATTTTGGTCCTACAGGCAAAGTGCTGATTTTGCGCGCTAGATCTGACAGCTTTTTCTTATCGAAACCAGTTTTTGGACTGGTATCAAAATCCGCTGGTACTGAAGGTCTTAATCCCGCCCAGGTTTCTTCTAAAAAGTGCTTAACGTAGGCTTTTGAAATAGCTTTTGAAGCATCGAGTTCTAAATCCAGCTTAGCCTCTAGCGTTTTCCGCATTGCATCAGCATCTTCATTAGTCATCACACCTTCAGCAATTAATCGTTTTAGATAGATTTCGCGAAGATTTGGGTGTGAAGCTATGGCCTTATAAAGTTTTGGTTGAGTGAATTTAGGCTCATCGCCTTCATTATGCCCGTACTTGCGATATCCCAGCAGATCGATGAAAACATCCATGTGGAATTTTTCGCGGTATTCCAGTGCAAAAAGTATAGTGCGCACCACTGCCTCTACATCGTCTGCATTAACATGAAATACAGGCGTATGTGTTGTTTTGGCAACATCAGTGCAATAAATGGATGAGCGAGCATCTAGGTAATTAGTGGTAAACCCTACTTGATTATTAACCACTATATGAATGGTTCCGCCTGTGCGATATCCATCTAACAAGGCCATTTGTACCACTTCATAAACGATTCCCTGTCCGGCAACGGCAGCATCCCCATGCACTAGCACCGGAACTATGCTATTTTCATCCTTGAGATAATTGTCAATTTTGGCCCTTGCAATTCCTTCAACTACAGGATCTACAGCTTCAAGGTGAGATGGATTTGGAGAAAGCGTTAAATGTACTTTTTCACCATTGCTGGCAATAGTATCGCAGCTATAGCCGAGGTGATATTTCACATCGCCATCAAAAATGCCATCATCATCATATTCCTTGCCTTCAAATTCTGAAAAGATCTCGCGATAGGGTTTTTGGAAGATGTGCGCTAGTGTATTAAGCCGTCCGCGATGAGACATTCCCATCACAAATTCTTTTACCCCTAGTGAAGCTCCGTTAGTAACGATAGCATCAAGCGCCGGAATTAAGGCTTCACCACCTTCGATTGAAAAGCGCTTTTGACCTACAAATTTCTTTTGCAGATATTGCTCAAATACCGTTGCCTCATTGACTTTACTGAATATCTGTTTCTTTTGTTCAGTGCTGAATTTGAAAGAATTGAACATTTCAATTCTGTTTCTGATCCAGTCCAAACGTTCCGGACTGCGGATATACATGTATTCAATCCCAATGGAGCCGCAATAAATTTTTTCGAGATGATCAATGATATCACGAAGTTTTGCAGGGCCGATACCAATTTCAGTACCTGCTTGAAATACCTCATCGAGTTCATTTTGATTAAGTCCAAAATTCTCGATGTCCAGCGTTGGTGTGTATTTCCTGCGCTCTCTTACGGGATTTGTACGCGTAAAGAGATGGCCTCGGGTGCGATAGCCATGAATGAGATTGATGACTTTAAATTCCTTATGCAATTCACCAGTTGGCGAATTGTTGCTGCTAGCGGAATAGTCTGCTTTCTGAAATT
>JBDNHP010000412.1:0-3503 GCA_041688765.1 Flavobacteriales bacterium | reverse complement strand
TGAACAGATTAGACCCAGCACCTCCACCGAAACCACCGGTGCTATTTCCACCAACACCTCCATTAATGAATGCCAAACCACCATTAGCTGCGCCGCTAGAGCCTCCATTGGTGAGAAGTCCTCCACCACCACCTCCATTAGGAACACCACCGCCACCATTGAATGATACAGCCCCACCATTGCCGTTAATTCCACCAGCACCCGCTCCGTTGTATTGACCTGCTGAACCTGAAGTGCCTGTGTTTCCTCCGATATTTTCATATCCTGCATTACTAAGATTATGTCCAGTTCCACCGCCGCCACCTGCGATGAGTAGGGGAGTGTTATTATTAAAAGTAATAAAGGAGCCACCGCCACCTCCGTTTCCAACTTGATTTGGAGCAGCTTGGCCTTGTTGTCCTACAAGCAATTTGAGTATGTCTCCGGGATTAACGTTGAAGTCGCCTGCCATAGAGGCACCTCTTCCACCGCCACCGCCACCTTGAGCGCCTGCTGCAGAAATCCGGATGTTACTGACTCCAGAGGGAACAGTCCATAAAACGATACTTCCTGAATAATTAAACGATTCAGATACTTCTTCTCCTCCAACATTATTAGGGTCGTAGCAATTGCCACATGCATCTAGAATATATGTTCCTCCGCATTGACCGGCGCAGTCGATGAAGAAAATACAAGTGCCATCTTCGATAGTTGCGTTGGGGTCAAAATTACAGGCTAATTGATCTGTACATCCTGCTTGTGCTGAAGATTGCAGCGAAGGAAGAGTGAGTAATAATGCGGTGACACAGATTACCCAGGTCATGAATTTAAGCATGAGCTAGAATTGGTTAAGGTTTAGTGCAGATAAAATTAGCAGAAAACCTGCATACTTGTGTTAAAATGCAATGAAATGTTCAAAAATATTTCGATTCGTAATTGTTTAGGGTTCAATAATTTCCGGTTTTGTGGAATCGTTCATTGTTAAGCCCTTATTATTTGCCAAAAAATTGCGTAGAAATACGTTAGCAGATCTAATTGGAATTGCACAACTTTCCGATCTGTTAGAATATTAAAATATGGAGCCATGATATTTGATTTTCACATTCATTTTTCGTTCAAGCCGGCGAATTCTAAATCCTATAAGAAGGCTGAAAACAGCGTAATGCCGGATCCTGATCATTGGTCGATGAGATTCAAACCAAAATCAGATTATAAAATTCTCGCAAATTGGGATAAGACTTCAATAAAAGCGTCTCAAGCTAATGGCGATGCTCTTATTGAAGGAAATTTGAGAGTGATTTGTAATTCTCTTTATCCGCTGGAAAGAGGATTCATAAAACACACAATAATTGATGTAATTTCCATGCTAACCGGATTTTCTTCGGAGCGACTTAAGCAATTAAAAGACAATAAGCTTTCCTATTTTCAGGCTTTGGAGATTGAATATCGAAATATGCTCCAGAATCAAAGTCGTAGCTCGTATTCGGTCAATGGAAGTACTTTCAAACTGGTAAATTCATTTGACGAGATTCAAAACGAATTAAGAAGGTCTGATAATTCTTTTGTGGTATTAAATACCGTTGAAGGAGCTCATGCATTTGCGGATGATTTTTTTACCAAACAGGGTCATTATGTCTCCATGTTGGCGGAAGAAAGGAAGTACATTCTTTCTGTTAAACGGAAAAAAGGAGATTCTTTCTTTGAGAAGTTTATTGATTCTCACATTGGGAACATTGATTTTATAAAAACGAATTGGGCGCATGTTCCTTTCTTCGTAACCTTTGCTCATCATTACTACAATCATTTGAGCGGATTTGCTCAGAGTCTTGGTCCGGGGATTGATTTTGCTGTAAATCAGGCCGGAGGTACAGTGAAACGAGATGGCGAAGCAATAAGCTTTTTTCATTTGGGAATTCATCCCTGGGGTAACAAAGTACTTGCGCAATTACTCAAACGAAAAACAGAAGATGGCACGAGAGTTCGCAGAATTCTGATCGATGTAAAACACATGAGCGTTCAAAGTAGGTTGGACTATTATATGAATGTTGTTCGTCCAATGAAAGCTCAGTACGAAGATCAAATTCCGATTATCAAAAGTCATACTGCAGTTTCTGGTCGGAAGAATATGAAGCGAAGTATTGACAATGAATTGAAATTATTCAACGATGAAAAGGATCGGTCTAAATATTTTTTCAGCGGAGATATTAATTTATTTGATGATGAAATTTTGGAGATTATTCAGTCTGATGGATTGATTGGGATTATGATTGATGAAAGACGTATAATAGGCATGGAATTGCCGCCGGAAGCGGGAATCACTTATAAAGAATTTAGCAAAATTGTAAAGGAGAGTCAAAAAAACATCAGCGTTTATTTTAAGGAATTGCACCGTCATAAATGGGCTGAAATTGATGATGCTCAACTAGTAGAAATTGACAAGGAGTACAAGAAAACCAGAACATCACTCAATGCCATTTTATTACCTTGTTATTTCAGTGTTATTTTAAGACAGCTTTTTCATATTGTAGAATTTGGAGGTGGTGAAAAGGCTTGGGATCATATTTGCCTTGGAACTGATTACGACGGTGTAATTAATCCCTTGGACTTGTATGTTCAGGCTGGAGATATGAAAACACTTGAACAAGATTTAACAGGTTTTTGGGACAAAATGCTTGTTCATCATTCTACAGAACTGAAACACATTTATTCCGCATTCCTTTTTGGAAAAAAGCCAAAACATTGGATAACTAAATTTTTATTTTCGAATGGAATGGAGTTTCTGAAAAAGTACTTTAACGATGCCTATTTGTTGAATGGTGAAACACCGGTAAAGCCAATTGTTTAAGCTATTTTAGTGAACTAGCTTTTCCGATTATTCCTATTTAACTTAGCTTGGATTGGAATTATCTCAGCAAAGTCACATGGCCTTTGCGCTCGTGCCTTACACCTTGTAAATCACGAACAGTAATTATCCAGAGATAAACGTCGTTTTGAACGTAATAGTCGCCATTGTGAATGTTTCCAATCCATGGATCCTGATGATTTCTTGTCAAAAATAACAGATCACCCCAGCGGTCAAAAATTTTGAGTTCGTATTCGTTCTCATCAAAACCGCGCATTTGAGGAAGAAAGAAATCATTCAAACCATTTTGATCGGGAGTGAAAGCATTAGGAACAAAAATCTGAAACTCCCCTTGAATCCAAAGGTCTTTGCAAACATCATCCTGACATCCATAAATTCGGTTCCGCAAGTAGTTTGGATAGTAAGCCGGATAGTATAAATTCCGGGTTGTGCAAAAGCGTGCGACATGCTCGGAGTAAAATCGCCAGCTTGTGGTGGAATGTTATTGCCTAATGCGTCTGTGATAGTGCAATCGAAATTGGGTCTACATGGCCCTGCGCTTAAATAGGCTCCGGCATTAGCCCAATCGAAGTTTACCGTTTGGCCGATACAAGCAGGATTGGGCTCAAAAGTAAAATCAGGATCTGTTTCATAACCTGCTGCAAAGTGCTGAATACCGGGA